>DATDFP010000319.1:0-24883 GCA_036522535.1 Gemmatimonadales bacterium | reverse complement strand
GATCGCCGGCTCGCAGCCGCCCCGAACGCGCCCGACTGGCTGCGCCAGCAGGGTATCCGCGCCCTATGGAGTCCACTCTTGCCGACGCGGGCGGGACGGCACGTCACGCGGGCCCCGGCCGCCCTCGACTCCCTCATCAGGTTTCTCGACTCGGGCGGCTTCAACCTGCTCGCGGGCGACGCCGATCCCGAGGGGGCCGATTCCCTGCGAGCGCGGTGGGAAGAGCGCCTCGCGGTGCGCCACGCGTGGACCGACGCCATCAACCGGCTGGAGCCGACGAGCGTGGCGTGGATTCCGGTCCTGGACCACGGCGACGTACGGGCGCCCTTGGCCGACTCCTCGCGCGGGGCCCGCGGGGAGGCGCTCGCCGCTCCGTGCGTCTTCGACACGGCCTATTGGGCCGCCACGCTCGCGTCCGGATATACCGCGCTGGGACGCCTTGCGGCGGATCAACGCACGCTGGTGATCGCCCTGGGTCTCGACTTCGGCGGACCGGGCTCTTCGGACCGCGCGTATTCGATGGGCCAAGAGTTCTGCGACGCCGCATGGCGGCCGACGCTGAAGCGGCTCGGCAAGGGCGGCGTGTTCGATGCGGTGCCGGTCGCCGAGCGCTACCGGCTGCTTCGAGAGGCGGGGCTGCTGTCGCTCTATTATCGAACGCTGCAGGACCAGGTCGCCGAACGGGCCGGCGCGCTGCGCGATCGTGTGCTGAGGCAGCGAAAGGACCTCTATTTCGCGTTCCGCTTTCCGCAGCTCCCAGCCGACTGGTTCAGTCTCGGGATGCTCCGTGGCTTCGCGCTATCCGACCGCCCGCTGCTGTTGTTCACACCCGAGGCACGGACGCGCGAGGCCCTCGCCGTGTACCGGGCCAGCGGTCTCAACGCGGTGCATGCCGTCGAGCTGTCGCCTGCCCTGCTGCGGAGCCGGGATTGGGCCGGGCTGCACCGCGTAGTGTTCGAGGAAAACGACGGTTTTTGGGTCCGTGGCGAAGCGGTTGGAGCGGCCAGTCGAATGGGAGGCTCGAGCACGGGAAGGCCGGCGAGCGCCCCTGCTTCGGACACGCTTGCGAGGCTCGTCCGGCGGCTAACACATTAGACTTGCCCCGACCCTTCCGGCGCCGGTACCTTTGGTACCAGGTGGCGGAAGGGTGCGATGGTCGCGGCGTGCCGGCTGGATCGGTGCGCCGAGGAAAGTCCGAGCTCCATAGGGCAGACTGCCAGGTAACGCCTGGGCGCCGTAAGGCGACGGAGAGGGCCACAGAAAACAAACCGCCCTGAAACTCCAAGGGTAAGGGTGAAACGGTGGGGTAAGAGCCCACCGCGCGCCTGGCAACAGGCGCGGCACGGCAACCCCCAGTCGGAGCAAGGCCAAGTAAGCAGCGAGACCCGGCCCGGGTCGTTCGAGCTGTGGGTAGGCCGCATGAGGTGGCTGGCGACAGCCATCCCAGAGAGATGACCATCTACCCGCCTCCGGTGGGTAAACAGAACTCGGCTTATGGCCCTACCGCCCCCGTTTCCGTGGTCCGAACCCTACCCGCGTACTGGGAGCCGATCGCGGACGTGCGGATCCCTCGCTCCACGATGCTGACAGCTCGCTGGCACGTCACGGCGGCGGCGCTGGCGGCCGCCTGCGCCTCGGGCAAAGCGGGATCGGGAGCGAACGCCGCCCCGACGCCGGGACCTTACGTGCCCGCGTCGTCGGAGGCGCCGGCAGCGCAGCCCGCCCCTCCCCCCGGCGGACGGGCGCCCGCGTCGGTTCGCTACGGTCCGAGCGCCGTACGGTACGTCGTCCACCGGCGGCTCCACATCCAACAGGCGTTCAGCGGCCAGCAGCAGGCGCAGGACCTGGGCGCGCAGCTCTTCGTCGCGGCCGCGATTACCGGCCCGGCCGACAGCATGGGCTATCCTGCCACGTTCCTGGTCGATTCCGTCGTCGCCGACTCAGGGACGCCCGGTCCCATCGTCGAAAGCCTGGTGCGCGCCCGGCGCCTCGTGTTCAGCGGTCGAGTCGTGCCACGCGGGGAGTTCCTCAACGCCGTCCCTTCCGACAGCGTCGCGGCGCAGTCGCTCATTCAGATCCTGGGAAACTTTCGTGACTTCCTGCCCCGCATTCCGGGGGACGGGCTCAAGCCCGGCGCCAGCTGGGTCGATACCGTGGAAGCGAGTCAGAAGGGGAGTGGCTCCGAGATCTCGCGACACTCGATCATCCGAGCGACGGCGGCCGCGTGGGAGCAGCACACCGGCGTCCGCAGCTTGCGTCTCGAGGGGACGGCCACCTATCAGCTCGCGGGTGCGGGGCAGAACGCCGGGCAGCCGTTCGAGCTGTCCGGTGCCGGGGACGGGACCAGCGTGTCGTTCATCGCGGACGACGGCCGTTACCTCGGCGGGGAGTCTCGGGACTCGGCCAACCTTACGATTCGCTTGCCCGTGCAGGGAGTGGCGATTCCCGTGATTCAGGTGACCCGTACCACCGTGGCGGTGTTGCCGTAGTGGGCAGCGGACGGCCGGACCGTCGGACCGTCAGACTGCTCGTGCCGTTCCAACTGGTGCTGTTCGCGACAACGAACTCGCCCGCTCAAGTCGTTCCCAATCGCACGACGCTTTACCTCCACCCCACCGACGTGACGGGCGCCCGCGCGCTGTGGGTGAACCCTGCGGGCCCGGGCCGCCTGGCGGAGGCGTCGATCCACGCTGACGTCACGGTCGGCGACCCCGGGGCCGCCGGGCGGCTGCGACAACTCACGCTGGGCTTCGCATCACGCGGGTTTTCCCTCGGTTACCAGCGGGACGTGTTCGACGGTGGCCTGCGCGGGCACACGTACCGAATGGGGATCGCCACCAGCCACGCCGGCCTCGCGGCGGGCGCGGCGGTCACCCTGTATCGGGGCGGGACGTCCGGCAAGAGTTGGGATCTCGGCGTGCTTTACCAGGCTGGAGCGCGCCTCGCGGTAGGTGGCGTGATCGCGGGGCTGGGTCAGCCCATCGTCCGCGACGTGCCGCAACGGGTGACGTTCGTCCCCGGGGCGACGCTGCGGTTCGGGGGATCGGGCGCGGGCGGGGCGCTGTCGGCGCACGCGCGCATCACTCCCGACTCGGTGACGGGGTACGCGTTCGGACTGCGCGCCGGGCTGCGCGAGAGAGCGCGCGCGCCGGTCCGGGTCCTGCTGCGGCTGGACACCGATGGCTCGCTGCGGCGCGCCGGCCTGGCGTTCGGCCTGTCGCTCGGCGGCAAAGACCTCGTTGGCGCCGTCGTCACCCTGCCTGGCGACGCGCGACGCGTCGATGCGGCGAGCCTGTACGGCGTCTCCACGCGCGATTTGAAGGGCCGCTAGCTGGGTCAGGTGCTCCTGATCCTTAGCGCCCTCCCGGCACCGAGCGCGCGATCGCGTACAATTCCCGTGGGCTCAGATCGGCGAAGAGTGTGTCCGGGGTCCCCCCCTCCGGAATGAGCAGGAGCACCCCGTACAGCGGCCTGCGAACGCCGAACATGAGGGCGTAGCGCAGCGTCATCGCGTCCCGCGCGTAAGTCCGAGACCCCGCCGACGTGATGGCGACGATGTGACGGTTGGTGACGACGAGCATCCCCCGCCTCTCCCCATGAGGGGCAAACACATACAGGAGGGAATCCTCTCGCGGGACTGGAGCGGCGCGACGCGCGAGCGACGCCACCGAATCGGGAATGGGAGTGCGTGCGGAGATCCTGGGATGGTCGCTCAGCAGCGCATACCCCGCCACGGCCACACCGGCCCCGAAGGCCGCCAAGCCGAGGCACCCCGCCGCGCCCAGCCCCACCGACGGCCGAACCTTCACCCGCTCGCGCGCGGCGCTTGGGAGAGCCTGGACGATCGCCTGGCTCGCGTCCTCCGCCGTCTGGTAGCGCTGTCCTGGATCCTTCTCGAGCATGCGGTGGAGCACCGCGGCCAGGGCCTCGGGTACGTCCTTCCGGACCTGCCGGATCGGCACCGGCTCGACGGTCGCCTGCTTCATGAGAATCTGCTGCGCCGACTCGCCGTCAAACGGGGGAGCGCCGGCGAGCATCTGGTACAGCACGATACCGAGGCCGTAGATGTCCGACCGGTCGTCGGCCCGTTCGCCGGTGGCCTGTTCCGGGCTCATGTACTGCGGCGTGCCGACCACCATCCCCTCGGTGGTGAGCTGCGCCGGGGTCGCATCGTGGGCCGCCTTGGCGATTCCGAAGTCGGTCACGAGCACGTGTCCGGAAGCGTCGAGCAGGATATTGTCGGGCTTGATATCGCGGTGGACGACGCCCTGGCCATGGGCGTACGCGAGGGCGTCCGCAACCTGGCGCGCGATGCGCGCTGCGTCGCCGACGGACAGCCGCTGGTAGCGCTCCAGGAGCTGGCGCAGCGACGGGCCGTCCACGCACCGCATCGCGATGTAGAGGATCTCGTTCCTATACCCGCCGACCTTGTGGATCGGCACGATGTGCGGGTGCTCGAGCCGCGCGATAGTGCGCGCCTCGCGCACGAAGCGCTCTGCCAGCGACGAGGAGGGCGTGAGCCCGAGGTCGAGGACCTTGACCGCGAGGTCGCGCGACCGCGCCTTGTCCCGCACGCGGAACACCACCGCGAAGCCGCCCTCGCCCAGCAGGGCGCCCACGGTAAATTCCTCCCCGAGTGCCTGTTGCAGGCGACGACGCAGCGCGGCGAGATCGGGGGACATGACGGACGCCAAACGTAGAAACGTGCGCCGGGTGGCGCTAGGGACGCTCGCGGCCGGGCTCGCCTGGCTGCTCGCGGTGTGGCCGCCCCCGGTGTGGTGGCGGGATCACTGGCCGCAGTGCACTGCGATGATGCGCTTGAGGGCGGACCAGCGAACGGGCGGGCGGGCGGATGGTGTATCCCAGTCCGGCTGCCCGCCGGTCCGCCCATCCACCCTCACGGGCACCCCGCAGGTCCTTCAACGCATGGTGATCATCGCCGAGGACTCCCGCTTCCGCATGCACCACGGAATCGATCCCGAGGAGATCGCGGACGCCCTGGGTCTGGAGCGGGGTAAGGGCTTTGGGCCGGCCATCGCGACCGCATGGCGCCGGCGCGATAGGCTGCGCGGCGCGAGCACGATCACCCAGCAGCTCGCGAAGAACCTGTACCTCTCGCCGTCGCGCAACCCGCTCCGCAAGCTCAAGGAGGCAGCGACCGCACTGCAGCTCGAGGTGGCGCTCTCGAAGGATCGGATCCTGGAGCTCTATTTGAGCGTCGCCGAGTGGGGTCCCGGTATCTGGGGCGCCGACGCGGCGAGTCACGCGTATTTCAGCGTGCCACTGTCGAGGATCGACGAGGAGCAAGCGGCGGCCCTCGCGGCCACCCTCCCGCACCCGCGAACCTCCAACCCCACCCACCGGCCGCAGCGCATGTTCGCGCGGCGCAATCTTATCCTGGCGCGCTACCGTGGAGTGGACGTCTATATTCCGCGGGAGGAGGAAACAGACTCCATTCCGGTGCCGAACCTCGCCCTGCCCTTGGACTCTGTCAGAGTCGAAGTACCGACGCTTGTCGACAGCCTACAAGCTAGACGCACAGACGCACCAGACGCACAGGGGAGAACAGCGGATAGCGGGCGGGACAGCCTCAATGCTAGACGCACAGACGCACCAGACGCACAGACGCGGCAGGCCAAAGCGGCGAACAGTAGTGGTCGGGACAGCATCCCCTGATCACCCATTTCCGTTCGCCCCTGTTGCGTCTGCTGCGTCTGTGCGTCTAGTTGTTTAGTCGACCAGCCGGAGCGGCATCACCAGCGCCATATAGCTCGCGGGATCGTCCCAGCCGACCGGCTCCGCCGTCGCCGCGCGCTCGGGTGCCTTGAAGGTGAGGCGCACCTCGTCGGTCGGCATGTACTTGAGAATCTCGAGCAGGTACGTGGCGTTGAAGCCGATCTCGAGGGGTTCGCCCTCGTACGTCACCGCAAGCTCGTCCTGGGCTTCGCCCAAGTCCGGCGTCTGGACCGAGAACTTCACCGCGCCCCCCGCGAACGCGAGGCGGATGCGGTGGGTCTGATCGCTCGCCACGACGCTCATGCGGCGCAGTGCCGCCATCATCGCGGTCTTCTCCACCGTGGCGACCTTGTCGTTGTCCCGCGGGATGACCTGCTCGTAGTTCGGATACGGGCCCTCGATGAGCCGCGAGAACACGAGCGTCCCGCCGGCGCGGAACCCGATGTGGTTGTCGCTCTTGGCGATCTCGATATCGGCGTCGGGCGCGAACAGGCGGCGGATCTGCTCCAGCGCCTTGGGGGGCACGATCAGGTCCGCAGACATGCCGCCCTTCGCGGGCACATCCATCTTCGCGAGGCGGTGCCCGTTGGTGGCCACCATCCGCATACGGTCGGGCCTGAGCTCCCACAGCACGCCGTTCAGGATCGGCCGGCTCTCCTCGGTGGAGGTGGCGAACGCCACGTGGCCGACCAGCTTGTGCACTACACCGGCCTCTGCCTTCCAGGCGCCGTCGAACTTCACGGCGGGGAACGACGGGAACTCTTCCCTGGGCAGACCCAGCAACTTGAACTTCGAGCGGCCACACTCGATCGCCACGCGCGACTCGCCGGCCGCGGTGAAGCGCACCGGCCCCGACGGCAGCTCGCGGGCGATGTCCACGAGTTTCTTCGCGGGCAGCGTGACGCCGCCCTCGGCGTCCACGTCGGCCGGGACCGTCGTGCTCACCGCGATGTCGAGATCGGTGCCCGATAACCGCAGCCCTTGCTTCGTGGCTTCGACAAGGGCGTTGGCCAGGACGGGCAGCGTCGTTTTGGCAGGGATGGCCGCCGCCACGGCGCTGAGACCTTCCTGGAGTTGCTCGCGTGTGATCGTGAACTTCATCCGCGTGTCCCGCCTCGCTCGCGGGGAGCTAAAGAACCTACTGCTGTATCTACCATAGAGCTACTAGTAGTAGTAGTAGAGGACGGGGAAATGTTGGTGGCCGGCCCAACCTGTGATAGCCGCTCACCGATAGCGCCCCACATGCATCTGACCCAAGTGTTGGGTATGTTGGCATCCGGCACCTTCCCCACAACGCGCGTCGCTTCCCACAGCGGCCCAGACCGGCCGTTCCCACATGTTGGCTAGAGTGCGGACAACTCCTGGCGCGCCATCTCGATGCGCTCCTTGAACGTGCGATCCCGCATCATCTGCCGCTCGACTTTGTCCACGGAGTGGATCACAGTCGAGTGGTCCCTCCCCCCGAACGCCTGGCCGATCTCGACGAGCTGCATCCTGAGCATGTCACGGGCGAGATACATCGCCACCTGGCGCGGGATCGTCAGGGTCTTGGTGCGGGCCTTGGAGCGCAGGCCCTCGGGCGTCACGCCCCAGCGCCGGGCCACGATCTCCTGCACCCGGTCAATGCTCGGGGTCGGCTGGCCGTAGCTCGACGCGTCCTCCCCCTGACGGATCTTGTCCGAGAGGGCCTCGCGCGCGAGCTCGATCGTCACTTCGCGGTTCTTGAGCGAGGCGAACAGGAGCAGCTTGATGATGCAGCCCTCGAGCTCCCGCACGCTCGAGCGCACGTGCTCGGCGATGAAGCGGAGCACGTCGTCCGGGATCGTCAGCTCGAGGTGGTCCTGCTCCGCTTTCTTCCGCAGGATCGCGATTCGGTGCTCGAGGTCGGGGTGGCCGATGTCCGCCACGAGTCCCCACTCGAACCGCGAGATCAGCCGGTCCTCGAGACCGGGGATCTCCTTCGGCGGCCGGTCCGAAGTGAGCACGATCTGTTTGTGGGCCTCGAACAGGGCGTTGAACGTGTGGAAGAACTCCTCCTGCGTCATCTCCTTGCCTTCGAGGAAATGCACGTCGTCCACCAGGAACAGATCGACGTCGTTGCGGTAGCGCCGTCGGAACTCGGACATCGTTCGCGCATGAATCGACTCGATCACCTCGTTGATGAACTGTTCCGCGCCGAAGTAATGAACCCGCGTTCCCGGGTACTTCTCCAGCACCGCGTGGGCGATCGCCTGCATCAGATGCGTCTTGCCGAGGCCCGTCGCGCCGTAGATGAACAGCGGGTTGTACGTCTTGCCGGGAGCCTCCGCCACGGCGTGCGCCGCCGCCGCCGCGAGCTCGTTGGATTTCCCGATGACGAACATCTGGAAGGTGTACCGCTCGTTCAACGGCGTCGTCGGACCCGCCGTCCTGTCGACGGCCGTCCCAACGGAGCTTCGTGGCGCCACGAAGAAATCCATCTGCGGCCGCTGCTGGCGGTCCTCCTGCACTCGGAACACCACGGCGGTGGGGCGGCCGAAGACGCGCTCCGCGGCCCGCGCGAGCACGCTCGAATGCTTCTGCTCGTTCCACTCCACCGCGAACTGGTCCGGCGCGCCGACGATCAGGCGATCGTCATCCAGGGCGATGGGAACGGCCGGCTCCAGCCAGGTGCGCACGGTGGCGTCGGGAAGCTCCCGCCGTGCCTCGTCGAGCAGCCGTTTCCACGCTTCTTTCGTAGACTGCTCCATCTGCGGATGACGGATAGGTGGGAGGTCCAGCAAGGGCGCAAGAAAGTACGGCTCGCTTGTGGGAAAGTCAACCGCGGGCGCTCGGGTTTCGCAACCTTGACCCGTCCCGCGAAACCGGTGTACGTTTCCCCGCCTCAGTCGAGGAATCCAATGGGTCCGACCTATCGGCCGCGCAATCGGCGGCGCGTCAACAAGCACGGCTTTCGGGCGCGCATGAAGACCGTTTGGGGCCGCGCCGTCCTCTCCCGCCGGCGAAGAAAGGGGCGCAAGCGCCTGGCGCTCCGCTTGCCATCCAAGCACCGGAGTCGCTAACGGTCGAGCGGTTTCCGCGCCGTGCCCGATTGGCGCGCGGCTCGGAGCTCAGAGCGTGCTGGGATCAGGGTCGGCGGTTGCACACGCCGAATCTCGACTTGGCCTGGCGCCCCAACACCGCGGGTCGCGCGCGAGCAGGGATCGTCGTCCCTCGGTTTCGCTTCACGGCGCCGGCCCGCAATCGGTTGCGCCGCCGCTTGAGAGAGATTCTCAGACGTTACG
This sequence comes from Gemmatimonadales bacterium, assembly GCA_036522535.1. Classification (GTDB taxonomy): domain Bacteria; phylum Gemmatimonadota; class Gemmatimonadetes; order Gemmatimonadales; family GWC2-71-9; genus AG12. The sequence continues at coordinate 15,884 of DATDFP010000319.1, read as the reverse complement.
CGCTTCCCGTGCTTCCCCCGGCAGATATCGTGGTGCGCGCCAAGCCCACGGCCTACGCCGCCTCGTTCGCCGTGCTGCGAGCCGAATTGGCCGCCGTCGTGGGCCGGATCACATGAGCCCCGGTCGCTGGCCCCGGCTCGCCGTGATGGCCGCGATACGTGGATACCAGATGACCGTCTCGCATCTGGTGTTCCAGTGTCGCTTCACGCCGTCGTGCTCGCACTACACGCTGGAGGCGGTCGAGCGCTACGGCGCGCTGAAGGGGAGTTGGCTCGGCATCAAGCGCATCCTCCGTTGCCACCCGCTGCACCGCGGCGGGTACGACCCCGTGCCCTAGGAGTCCCGTGGAGCGACGCGTCATTCTGGCAATCGTTCTGATGCTCATCGTGGCAGTGCTGCCGAGCATCCTGTCTCCGCCGAAAAAGTCGGTGAGGCGGGCCGGCGGGCCGGCCGGCGGTGACACCACGCGGATGCCGGCCGTGGCGGAATCGGCCGCGGCTCCAACGCTACCGTCCGCGCGTCCGCCCGCCGGCCCGTCCGCCGGCGTTCCCGCCGAGACGGTCTGGGTGACGTCGTCGCGCTACCGCCTTGGCTTCAGCACCGCGGGAGCGCGGCTCGTCTGGGCGGAGCTCCCCGAGTATCGGTCCTTTGCAGCCGGCGATTCGGGCCGCCCCGTCGAGCTCGTGCCGCCGGGCCGGCCGTGGCTCGCGCATTCGATCATGCGCGGGGCCGACACGATCTCGCTTGCCGACTGGAGCTTCACGCCCAACGCCCCGCTCGTGCGGGTTCCCGACACCGGGACGGAGAGCGTGCCCCTGACCTTCACGGCCGCGCGCGGCGGGGCCCGGGTGACACTCGACTACGTCTTTCTGCCGGGGGAGTACCACTTCGAGGTGCGCGGCAGCGTGACGGGGCTCGGGTCGCAGGGTGCCGTGCTGCTCGTGGGGCTGGGCGACGGACTGCGCTCGGTCGAGGCGGACTCGATGGACGACTTTCACCACTTCGGGGTGGTGACCAAGGCGGGCAGGACGCAGAGCACGTCGTTCCAGTCCTTCAAGCCCGGCAGTGTGAAGCTCCTCGACGGCCCGTTCGAGTGGGCGGGCGTCAAGTCGAAGTACTTCCTCCTGGCCGCGCTCGCGTCCGAAGAGAACGCGCCGCAGTTCGGCGGAGGCATCGCCGTGGGCGGCCCGGTGGAAGTGACCTCCTCGTCCCTGTTGGGTGGCCGCGCGGGCACCGAGACGCGGGTGGCGCTCGCGCTCACGCTCTCCGTGCCGCCGGCGGGGGACTTCCGCTACCGGCTGTACGTGGGGCCGCTGGAATACCGCCGCCTCGCGCGCCTGGGGCACGACCTGGACGACGCGAATCCCTACGGCGGGTTTCTGCGACCGATCATCCAGCCGGTCTCGGCGCTCGTCGTGAACATCCTGATCTGGATGCACGACCGCCTGAGCCTCGCGTACGGATGGGTGCTCGTCATCTTCGGGATTATGGTGCGCGCGCTGCTCTGGCCGCTGAACCAGAAGGCGATGGAGTCGAGCATCCGGATGCAGGCGGTCGCACCGCTCATCAAGGAGACGCAGGAGCGCTACAAGAACGAGCCGGATCGGCTGCAGCGCGAGATGATGAAGATCTACAAGGACCACAACGTCAATCCGTTCGGCGGCTGCCTGCCGATGCTGCTCCCCATGCCGGTGCTGTTCGCGCTGTACTTCGTGTTCGCGAACACGATCGAGTTTCGGGGCGTGCCGTTTCTGTGGCTCTCGGATCTGTCGCGGGCCGACCCGTATTACATCATTCCGATCGTGATGGGGCTGTCCATGTTCGCGCTGTCCAAGATCGGGCAGATCGGCGTGCCGCCCAACCCGCAGACGAAGACGATGGTCTATTTCATGCCGGTCTTCATGACCCTGCTGTTCCTGCGGTTCGCGTCGGGGCTGAACCTCTACTACGCGGTCCAGAACTTGTTCAGCATCCCCCAGCAGTACCTCATCGCCCGGCGGCGGCTGCGCGAGCAGGGGCGGCGCACCTAGCATTGCTCTCCGATCCCATCGTGGCGCTCGCCACGCCCCCCGGCCGGTCCGCCATCGCCGTGATCCGCCTGTCGGGGACGGGCGCGTTCGACGTCGCGAGCCGCTGCCTGCGGCCGTTCTCTCACACACCCCCCCGGACCGCGCGCCGCGCGCACCTGGTGCATCCGATCACCGCAGAGCTCGTCGATGACGTGCTCGCGGCCTGCTTTCCGGCGCCACGCTCCTACACCGGGCAGGACCTGGTGGAGATCTCGACGCACGGCGGGCTGCTCGTGCCGGCCGAAGCGGTGGCGGCGCTGATCGCCGCCGGCACCCGGCTCGCCGCACCGGGGGAGTTCACCCGGCGCGCGGTCCTGAACGGGAAGCTCGACCTGGTCCAGGCCGAAGCGACCGCCGACCTGATCGACGCGGGGTCGCCCGCGCAGCGCCGACAGGCGCTCCAGCACCTCGAGCGCGGCCTCTCCCGCCGCCTCGAAGCGCTGCGCGCCGAGCTCCTCGAGCTCGAGGCGCTGATCGCCTACGAGATCGACTTCCCGGAAGAGGACGAGGGCCCCGTCGGCTGGGAGCGGGTGCAGCGCGCCTGGCGCGCGGTGCGCGATCGGATCGCCGGGCTGGTGGCGACCGCGCCCGAGGGCGAGCGGCTGCGGGAGGGAGCCCTGCTCGTGATCGCGGGCCCGCCCAACGCCGGAAAGTCTTCTCTCTTCAACGCGCTGCTCGGCAACGAGCGCGCGATCGTAACGGAGATTCCGGGGACGACGCGCGACGCGATCGAGGCGCACGCCGTCGTCCTGGGCTTCCCATTTCGCCTGGTGGACACGGCGGGGCTGCGCGAGAGCACGGACCGGGTCGAAAGGCTCGGGATCGAGGTGTCCCGGAGATACCTTGGGGCCGCGGACCTGGTGCTGTTCTGCCGGGATGCGGGATGCGAGCTGGCGGATGCGGAATCGGAGCGGTTCATAGCGGCGTGCCATGCCCCGGTCGTGCTGGTGCGGACCAAGGCCGATCTATCCGACCGCCCGACCGCGGCTCCGCCTGACGGCCTCGCCGTCTCGGTCGTCACCGGCGCCGGGCTCGCCGAGCTGAAGCGCAGGCTCGCCGAACTGGCGTTCGGCCGACTGCTCACCATCGGCGACGTGGAGCCGCTGGTGACACGCGCGCGGCACCGCGTCGCGCTGCAACGCGCCCTCGAGGAGATCGACGCGTTCTGGAACGCGCGGACGGAGGGCGTGGATGCCGCCGCGGCCGCAACCCACCTGCGCGCGTCGGTCGGCGCGCTCGACGACCTGATCGGGGTCGTAACACCGGACGATGTGCTGGACCGTGTGTTCGCGAGCTTCTGCGTCGGGAAGTGAGTCCCGCGCCGCGCTGAAGGTCCGTTGCCCGCCCGCCCGGCCGGCCACATCTTCCACGCCGACCCGGGCCCCGGAGATGTGACGAGCTGATGAATTCCCAGGCGAGTGTCCCCCCCTCCCCGCTGCGCTCGCCCGAGCGCTGGCTGGCGTTCCTGCGGATCGCCATCGGGGTGTGGTTCGCGAAGGCGCTCTTCACCAAGCTCTCCGTGATCCTGCTGTGGGGCTTCCTCCCCGTACCGAGCGCTTCGGACCGCTGGATTCACGTGATGCCGATTCTCGTCGCGAAGTACGCCGATGGTAATCCCGTGGCCTTGTTCCGGGATTTCATGCAGAAGGTCGTGATCCCGCACAGCAACCTCTTCGCCCAGCTCACGGCCTTCGGGGAGACGGCGGTCGGCCTGGGACTCGTCTTCGGCTGCCTGACGGCCCTGGCGTCGGGGATAGGCATGTTTCTGGTCCTGAACTACGGATTGGCCGTGCAGTGGCAGGGGTCGGCGCAGCAGGGGTTCCACTACGCGCTGCTGGTGAGTCTCGTCGCCATCATGGCGAGCCGCGCCGGCCGCCACTGGGGAGTCGACGGGTGGGTGCGCATCCGGCACCCGGGCTCCTGGCTCGCCCGGACCGGACTCGGCTAAAGAAAAGGAGACGTGAAAAGACGACGTGAAAAGGAGGCGTGAAAAAGGGGCGTGAAAAGGAAACGTGATGAGACGACGTCTTCTTTTCACGCCTCCTTTTCACGTTTCTTTTTCACGTCTTTCTTTATTACGGGATGTACACCAGGTCGTTCGGCCGGTCGCCCACCGGGATCGTGGCGAGGACCTTGCGCGTCGCGGCGTCGATCACCGACACCTGGTTGGAGCGCCCGTCGGCCGTGTAGATGCGGCGGCCGTCGGGCGAGAGGGCGAGGCCCCAGGGGCGCCGCCCGACGGGGATCGTGTCGATCACCTTGCCCGAGGCCACGTCGAGCACGCTCACGGTGCCGGCGGCGCCCTCCGTCAGGTAAGCGTAACGGCCGTCGGGCGTGAACGCGATCCGCACCGGCTTCGTCTTGCCGTCCCGGATCGGGAACTGGGCGACGATCGAGTCGGTCGCGACGTCTATCACGGTGACGTTGCCCCCGGCCTCCGCCGTCACGTACGCCCGCCGGCCGTCGGGCGTGAACGCCACGGTGCGGGGGTTCTCGCCCACGTGGATCGTGCGGAGCAGGCGGCCGCTCCTGGCGTCGAGCACGCTCACAGTGCTGCTCGTCTCCGCGGTGACGTAGACCTTCGAGCCGTCGGGTGACACGCCGATCCCCTCCGGCTCCACGCCGACGGGCGTGGAGAACAGCATTCTCCCGGTCGCGGCGTCTACACCCGAGGCGTGGGCGATCTCCTCGTTCGACACGTAGAGCGTCTTGCCGTCGGGGCTCTCCGCCACGAGCTCCGGGTCCCGTCCCGCCGGCATGGTACGGGTCATTGCGCTTTTCGTCACGTCGATCACCCCGATGGCGTCGTCCTGACCGAGAGCGACGTACACGGTGCGCCGGTCCGGGCTCAGGGCCATGCCGCGCGGCCGCTTGCCGACCGGGATCGTGGCGATCACCGTGTTGGTCTTGGGGGAGATGACGCTGATGGTGTTGCTCACCTCGTTGCTGCAGTACAGCAGGGGATCGCGCGCCCGCGGGTAGACGGCGGCGGCGAGGGCGAGCGGCACGAGCAACGCGGTGCGGTACTGCGCCAGGATCATCGCCCCTTCCCGCTCAGTCGTTGAAGACGGCCTGATCGACGTGGAGGGCTCGGTCGAGCCCGCGAATCCGCTCGCGTCCCCGGATGTTGCGCAGGATGGCGCCCGTCAAATCGGCCCCGCTCACGTCGGCGTCCGTCAGGTCGGCGCCGGTGAGATCGGCTCGGATCATCAGGGCCTTGCGCAGGTTCGCGCCCGACAGATCGGCGCCGGTGAAATCGGCCCCCGTGGCGTCCGTGCGCATCACCCCCATCGACTGGTTCCCGGGGTCGGCGCCGAGGTTTGCCTGCGTCAGTTTCGCGCGGGCGAAGGTCGCGTGGACCATGGGCGAGACGATGCGGGCGCGCGTCAGGTCCGCGTCCGAGAAGTTGCCATCGTCCGCGATGGTCGCGAACAGGCTCGCGTCGCGCAGGATCGCATGGCGCATATCCACGCGGTACATGACGGCCACGTCGAGGTTCGCCCCGCTCAAATCAGCCCCCGTCGCCATGGCGTCCGAGAGCGTGACCGAGAAGAGCTGCGCGTTCGTGAGCTTCGTCCCCACGAGCCGGCACCTGGAGAGGTTCGCCCGCTTGAAGTCGATCCCGCTCAGGTCGAGTCCGGAGAGGTCCCGGCCCGTGAAGTCGGCCGGGTGTTCAGGGGTGGCGTCCTTCAAGGCGGCGAGCACCAGCTCGCGGGTGAGGCGCTCTTGTGCGGGGGCGCCGGCAGGGGTCGCCGCGCCCACGAGGAGGCCTGCCAACGTCGCTTTCAGAGCGAGGCGTGTCCCACCCTTGTTCACTGGCTCTTCTTGAGGTCCGACTCGCGGTGCGGTCGCCCAGGCTTGAGCCAGCCATCGCTCCGCGCCTTGACGTAGAGGTAGAGCTCTTTCACCGCCGATGTGTCGAGCAGCACCTTCCACGCCGGCATCCCTTTGTCGAGGCGGCCGTTCAGCGCGGTGTACTCGAAGGAGTCCCGCGGATAAGCCTTCCCCGACGGGCTCAGCACCCAGCGCAGGTCAGGGGCGGAGGGGTTGACTCCGCCGATCGCGTCCTCGCCATGGCAGCGAAAGCAGTACACGTGGAACCACTTCCATCCCTGATAGATCGAATCCGAAACGAGGAGGCTGTCCGGCGCCGTGTCCCGCCCCGACGGGGTGGGCGCGGCGCTCCGGGGCGCGCTCTGCGGCGCCCGCGCGATGATGGCCGCACCCACGAGCCACGCCCCCAACACGCCGCTCCTCAGCAGCTGCCGACTCTTCTTCACGTCTCGGTCTCCCGGGTTGGCGGTCGAGTGCTGCGGCGCCCCACCCCGTCCCCCCGCGCCCCCCCCCGGCTACGGGCGCGGCTCGAGCATCGGCACGTTGTAGTCGCGCAGGATTGCGAGGATCTCGCCCCGCCGGCGATCGATCACGGAGTCGAGCTGTGCCTTGAGCGCCTTGTCCCGGTGCCGGACGCCCATCGCCATGTCGAACGCGAACGGCATGCCGGAGACGGCGTCCGAATCCGGGAGCGGGGCCATCGTGAGCGGCACCGCTTCCCGCTTCACCCAGTAGCCGGCCTTGGGGCCCCACACGATCGCCACGTCGATCGAGTCCTTCGCGACGGCGTCGACGATGTCCTGGGGATGATCGGCCTTGGGGTCCGGGTTCAAGAAGTTCCCGAAGCCGACCAGGCCCACGATGCCCCGGGAGCCCAGCGCGTGCGCCGGCGGCGTGTTCGTGTAGTCGTAGCCGATCATGTTCACGCCAATCTTCAGGTGCTTGAGCAGCGTATCGTCGAGCGAGTGGAGGTTCAACCCACGATCGGTGCGGTACACGAAGTAGTAGGTGGAGCGGTAGTACGGTTTCGTGGTCGCGACGGGATCGAACCCGACCGGGACGTTGATGAGGACGTCGCAGAACCCCGCGAGGATGGAGTTCCGCAGGAACCCGCGCCGCTCGGGCCACCAGTAGTTGATCACCGTGGCGTTCAGATCCTGCGCGACGACGTGCGCAATCTTGTTCTCGAACCCCTCTTCGCGGTCGTTCGAGAAGGGCATGTTGTAGGGGTCGCCGCAGACTCTCAGGTCAGTGGGCGGCCGGCGGGGGACGCTCTGCGTCATGCCGGCCACGACGGCGGCCAAGATGATTGGTCCAAGGAGCTTGATCGGTCTCATCGCTCTCCTGGTCACGTGGATGCGGGACTTCACCTAACACGTACTAACACCCGGTGCCGGAGCGGCTTCGCTCCGGCACCGGGTGCCCGTCAACCTAGTGGAATGGTGCGGTCGCCTACACCAGCCTTGGCCTACAGGCCAAACACGAGCAGCGTGCCGCCCGCGTTGCTGATGTTGGTGTAGTCCCCGAACGCGCCGATGGCCCCCAGGGCAGCCGTGGGATCGTCCGGAGTGATGCCGAGCGCAATGCCGGCCCCCGCCCAGCCGCCTACGCCGGAGAGCACGGCGATGTACTGCTTGCCGTCCGGACCCAGGTAGGTCATCGGGTTGCCGATGATGCCCGACGGACACTTGAACTTCCACAGCTCGGTGCCGGTGGTGGCATCAACCGCCTTGAGCCAGCCTTCCATCGTCCCGTAGAACACCACGCCGCCGGCCGTCGCCAGAGCGCCGCCGTACGCCGCGAGGTTCTCCTTGATCTCCCACTTGATCCTGCCGACCGTCGGATCCCACGCGATGAACCGGCCGCGGTTGCCGCCCGGGCCCGGATACATGCGCACGATCGCGCCGACGTAGGGCTGGCCGGCCGAGTACTTCACCTCTACGCCCTCGTAATCCATGCAGATGTTGTTCGTCGGCACGTAGAAGAGCTTCGTCACCGGCGAGAAGGCAGAGGGTTGCTGGTCCTTGAAGCCGATGGCGGCCGGGCAGATACCCTCGGTGTTCTTCTTCGAGGTCGTCCCGTACGTCGCGTTGCGCACCGGGAGGCCGGTCGTGAGGTCGATCTTCGAGGCCCAGTTCACCGGCCCGAAGGGCTCGGCGACCAGCACCTTGCCGTTCGTCCGGTCGAGCGTGTAGCCGAAGCCGTTGCGGTCGAAGTGCACGAGCGCCTTCACCGGCCTGCCACCGATCGTCAGGTCGGCGAGGACCATCTCGTTGACGCCGTCGTAGTCCCACTCATCGTGCGGCGTCATCTGGTAGGCCCACTTGACCTTTCCGGTTTCGGGGTTGCGGGCCCATATGGTCATCGACCACTTGTTGTCGCCGGGACGCTGATCCGGGTTCCAGCTCCCCGGGTTGCCGCTGCCGTAGTAGAACAGGTTCAGCTCGGGATCATACGAGTACCAACCCCACGTGGTCCCGCCGCCGCGCTGCCACTCGTCGCCCTGCCAGGTGCTGACGCCGAGGTCCCTCCCGCGATGCGACGCGTAATTGACGTTCGCGTCTCCTTCGATCCCGACTTCGGCGTCGGGCCCGGTGCTGTACATCGTCCACTTCTTCTGGCCGGTGTTGACGTCGAACCCGCTGACACGGCCGCGGACTCCGAACTCGCCGCCCGAGATCCCCGCGATCACGACGTCCTTCACCACGAGCGGGGCATTGGTCATCGTCGAGCCGGTCTTGTAGTCGGCGTGCGGGACCCGCCAGATCTGCTTGCCGGTCTTCGCATCAAGCGCCAGCAGGTCGCCCGCCAGGAGCTCGATGAACAGCTTGCCGCTCGTATGGTAGGCGAGGCCGCGGTTCACGAGATCGCAGCACGCGATCGGCTTCGCCTCGGCGGGCTGGCTCGGCACGTGCTTCCAGATCATCGGCGCGCCCGGCTTGGTCAGATCGAGCGCGTACACGATGTTCGGGAAGGCGCTGTGCACGTACATCACGTTGTTGATGACCAGCGGGTTCCCCTCGTGACCGTTCAAGACGCCGGTTGAAAACGTCCAGGCGGCCTTGAGGTTCTTGACGGTCGTCCGGTTGATCTGGCTGAGGGAACTATACCGCTGGAGGTCGTACGTTCGACCCGTCGACCACCACTGCCCAGCCGGAGGACTCTCCAGCGACTGAGCGACGGCAGACACCGCCACGAGCACCGTGAGACTCGCGGTGAGCCCGCCGGACAGCAGCTTGAAGCGATTCATAGCTGACCTCATGTTGAGGATGAGGGTGGTGAAGAATGATCAGCGTCATTTTGCCCGTCAGCTTCGAGACCCTCGCGCGTCATGGCGGCGGGCCACGTTCCCAACAGGGCACAGCCATCTCCAGTCTCCCTCCATCCGAGTGGGATTGCTGCCAGGGATAGTGGTTATATCCAGGCTGCACGCGACTGTCAAGGTGAAACGGCCGACTCACCACGCCAGACGCGCGCCCCGACGGAGCTGAAGCTCCCCTCGTAGACTGTTCCGCCGGCGTCGAGGATTCCCCTCACTCGCTCCGCCAGGGCCTGCGAGTCGCGCGCGTCCCCTACGATCCCGTATACCGCGGGTCCCCAGGAGCTCTGCCCCACGCCGACCGCTCCCCATTCGCGCAGCCGCTCTACGAGCCGTCCCGTCTCGCCCGCCGCGAACCCGCCACCCTGGACGGACGCGAACCAGCCACCGGTGATGCGTTGCACTTCCGCCAGGGCGGCCCCAAAGTCGGCCAGGTTGCCCTCCGCGAGCGCGGGGAGGAGCTGCAGCAGCACGAGGTGCGCGACGCGCTCCACCTCGCGTGCGGGAGCCGGGGGAAGGCGCGCGAAGGCGGCGGCTTCCTCGTCGCCGGCGAGCCCCGGCTTGCCCCGAGGGACCGCCACGACGCAGCGCCACGATGCGGGAATCGGGAGGCGCACGACGAGCGGCGCGACCCCGTCGCCGTCGCTTCGGTGCCCCCCTTCGAGCACGAACCCTCCGGCCGCGAACGTCCAGGTGCCGACGGCGGAGCGCCGGCCGCGATCCACCGCGCGCGCGAGCGCCGCCGGATCGGTGGGCAGGCCGTACAACTCGGCCGTGGCGCGCGCCACCGCGAGCGCGAGCTGGGTCCCCGAGCCGAGCCCGGCGTGGGCGGGAATGGTGCGATGCAGGCAAAAGCGCACGCGCGCGTCGAGGCCGTAGTGCGCGGCGAACCGCCGCGCGAACACGAGCGCGCGGTCGGCGTCCGGCCCTTCGGCTGCGAGCGCTGGGGCGCGCCGCGCCTCGAGCAACAACGACGGGACCGGCACCGCGGCGCCGATGCCGCCGAAGCGGCGTCCGAGGTCGCCGCGCAAGTCGAGGACCCCGAAATGGAGGCGCGCCGGCGCCTCGACCACCACCGGAGCCGCGTCGCTCACCGCGGAGCTGCCCGCTCGGCGCGGGCCGCCGTCGCCGCCGAGCGCACGTATTCGGTCAGCAGCGCCATGGCGTCGCGCTCCCGCGGTCCCGCCGTCTTGTCCACGATCACCTGCAGCCGCGCGAACTCCTCGCGGATCTGCTCGGCGGGGAGCAGGTGGGTGCGCGTCGCCAGGATCGCCGCCTCGAGCACCGCGTGCCGCGCCCGGTTGAAGCCGAGGAACTCGCGGCGGACTTCCCGGTGCACGACCCTGGTGACGACCCGCGCCCGGGGCGGAGTCGCGTCGATGGAGCGCACTTCCACTTCGCGCCACGAACAGACGGCCTCGAGCACGACGCCACGCACGACGCTCGCCGGGGCCGCGGGAAACTGGACGTCGGACGTCGCCCCCCGGGCGAAGAGCATCACGTCGTCCGTCAGGTTCACGACGGCCGCGCCGGTCTCGCGCAGGTTGCGGAACGTCGTCGTCTCGAGGAACGGCTTGATGACGATCTCGGCGTCGCCCCACTCCACACCCATCGGGGCGAAGTTCACCGTGCCCGCCGGGTCCATCGTCGTGAGGATCGACTCGATGATCACCGGACGAGCTCCACCGGTGGCGCGACGAACAGAGGTCCCGGTGCCGCCGCCCGCGCGCCGTCCGCCCGGTCGGGGAGCGCGCCTCCCGACGTGGCTCCCCCATCCGTCCCGTGAAGGAAGCGGTCGAGCAGCAGATATCCGTGCTCGGTGAGCACCGACTCGGGATGAAACTGGAGGCCGATTACGGGGTGGCGGACGTGCTCCACCGCCATGATCTCGCCGTCTTCGGCGGTGGCGGTGACGCGCAGCTCGGGCGGCACGTGGTCTCGCGAAATCACCAGTGAGTGGTAGCGGGCGGCCCGGAACGGGTTCGGCAGCCCCGCGAACATCCCGCGGGCGTCGTGGTAGATGCACGATGCCTTGCCGTGCATCGGCCGTCCGGCCCGGACGATCCCCGCGCCGTAGGCGGCGCCGATGCACTGGTGGCCGAGGCACACGCCCAGGATCGGCGTCGTCGCCCCGAACTGCCGCACCACCTCCGTCGAGATCCCCGCTTCGCCGGGCGAACACGGCCCGGGGGAGATGATGATATGCGAAGGCCGGAGCGCCTGAATCTCCTCGTACGACGTGGCGTCATGGCGTCGTACGACGGTCTTCTCGCCCAGCTCGCGCACGTAGCGGTCGAGGTTGTAGACGAACGAGTCGTAGTTGTCGATGAGCAGAATCATGGCGTCAGGGCGGCGATCAGGCTGCGGGCCTTGTCGAGCGTCTCCCGGTACTCCTGCTCGGGGTCCGAATCGGCCACGATGCCGCCGCCGACCTGAAAATACACGTCGCGGTCGAGCACGAGATAGGTGCGGATCACGATGCTCGTATCGAGCGCGCCGGTGACGCTCAGATAGCCGATCGCGCCGCAGTAGACGCCGCGCTCGGTGGGCTCGAGCTCCGCGATGACCTGCATCGCGCGCACCTTGGGCGCTCCGGTGATCGAGCCTCCCGGAAAGGCCGCCCGCACCAGCTCCACGGGACCCTGCTCGGCCGCGAGCTCGCCCACCACCGTCGAGACGAGGTGGTGCACCGTCGCGTAGTGCTCGAGTGCGAACAGCTCGGGGACGCGGACCGAGCCGGGCCGGCACACGCGCGACAGATCGTTCCTCAGCAAGTCCACGATCATCACGTTCTCGGCCCGATCCTTCTCGCTCTCGGCGAGCGCCAGGGCGAGTGCCGCGTCCTCCTCTGGGCCCGCGCCGCGCGGCCGTGTGCCCTTGATGGGGCGAGTCTCGACCCGGCGGCCGTCGTGGACACGGAGGAACCGCTCCGGCGAGGAGCTCGCGACCACGACGTCCCCGAAGTCGAGGAACGCGGCGAACGGCGCGGGATTCCGGCGCCGCAGGCGGCGGTACAGCTCGAACGGCGCGCCCACGAGGGAGGCCTGCAGTCGCTGCGACAAGTTCGCCTGGAAGATGTCTCCGGCGCGAATGTACTCGATGACCCGGGCGACGGCCTCGAGATAGCCCGGGCGGGTGAAGTTGGAACGCACGCCGGGGGCGTCGGGAACGGGATAAGAAGGGGCGCACCCGAAACGGGAAACGGGAAAAGGGACACGGGAAACGTGGCGCGCGAACGAACCGCGTTTCCCGTTTCTCGTTTCCCCTTTCCCGTTTGTCAGGCGCTGCTTCACGAATGCGATTCGCCTCGCCGCCCGATCGGTCCGAGCCGACCCCTGCTCAGGCATCCCCGTCGAGACCAGCCACGCCCGCCGGGCGGGATGGTCCCACGCGATCACCCAGTCGTACAGTCCCAGCAACACGTCTGGAATCGCGAGATCGTCGTGGCGCGGCCGTGGGATACGTTCGAGCATCGCGCCCCAGTCGTAGCCGAGATAACCGGCGGCGCCCCCCTGGAAGGGCGGGATCCCGGCGACCGGTTCGGTGGCATAGGGTGCGAGCAGGCGTCGCGTGTGCTCGAGCGGATCCTCAGCGACCCGGGTCCAGCGGCCATCGACCAGCCGTTGGGTGAGCGCGCCCTTCGAGCGCACGGCGGTGAACGGGCCCGCAGCGAGAAAGGAGTAGCGCCCCAGGTGCTCGGGGTCGGCGGCGCTGTCGAGGAGCACGAGGAAGCCGAGATCCGCCAACCTCGCGCACGCCTCGAGGGGGTCGGGGGCGGGCACGAGTTCCAGGACGAGCGGCGTCGCGCTCACGCGCCGTCCTTCGCCCTGCGGCGGGCCACCCCCCGCGAGCGCGCCGAGCGCTGCGTGAGGCGCACGTGCTCCGGTCCGCGGTCGTCCGGGGGCGTGAGGTAGCCCCACTCGAGCGCGCCCTCCTGCCGGTACGTCTTGCCGAGAGTGACGGCGAGCTTCGCCTTCATCAGCTCGCGGCCGAGGTAGAACGCGTGAGTCGGCTCGTCCACGCCCAGCTGCGCGAAGATCTCGTGGAGGTCCGTGCCGCGCACGAAGCGCTCGTTGTTGAACACCGTGATCGCGTCCCGGTCGGTGAAGATGCGGAAGTTGGGGTCGGTGACCGCCCGCTGCAGCTCGCGCAGCTCCGTTTCCGTATAGGCGAGGATCTGCGGGTCCTTGAGCGTGACGAGCCGGTCGTCCACGCCCTTGGGAAGCGTTTTCCGCGTCACCGCGTGATGCATCAGCCGGCGGGCGATGTCCACTTCGCGCACCGCCCCCCGCGCCCAGGGGATGACCTCCGTGGTGAGGACGGCCCGGACGCCGATTTCCTGGCAGATGGCGACGAGCAGGGCGTTCACCCCCGTCGTGTCGGCCGCGGTCAGCTCGGTGATGTTGCCGATCCCCATGAACAGCGGGGCCTCGGCGTACCGCCGGCGCGCCTCGGCGAAGCGCTCGAGCGACGCCATGAAGCCGTACCCGACCGGCTCGATGACGGGGTCGATCAGGTAGGGCACGCCCCAGCGTTCGAGCGCGTTGATGGTCGGGTCGAGCGTCTCGATCCCTTGCCCGAAGTCGGGGATCGCGACGACGCGGGCCCGCGTGCCGGCGAGGTCCCGCGCCACGGCGAGGTTCGAGCCGTTGACGCTCAGCACGAGCTCGGCGCCCGCCCCCACGGCCGCCCGGATCTCGTCGGGCTCGAAGGAGTCGACGCTCACCCGCATCCCCGAGGCGAGCAACTCGCGCACGACTTCGGCGAGGGCCGGGAACGCGCGCCCCGGAGTGCATCCGATGTCGATCACGTCCGCGCCGCTCGCGTGATAATACTCGGCCTCGCGGCGCAGCGCGTCGCGGGTGAGCCGGGGCGCGTTGTTCACCTCGGCCACGATCTCGATGTCGTACGCCCCGTACTCCCGTATGGTCGCCGCCCGCCCGAAGTACTCGGGGATCTCGCGCAGGTCCTTGGGGCCCTTCTCGACCCGCACACCGACTTTCTCTTCGATCAGCGCGGGATCGCCCTCGCTCAGTCCCGGGATGAGAACGAGATCGGTGTCGGCGGGCACCTCCAGGAAGCGCGCGATCCAGGGAGTGGTCATCAGGGCGGCCACGGTGATCTTCATGACCGCCACGTCGCAGCTGAAGGCCGGGGCCATCTCGGCGAGCGTGCGGCGCAGCGCCACCTCGGCGAGCTTTCCCGTGACGAACAGGACCCGCCGCGGCTCGCGCTCCGCCGCCCGCTCCGCCGTCACCGGGGGTCGCCGGAGCGCACGAACTTGTTGGGCGTCCCCTCGAGTGCGCCGCCCTTCGGCCGCCACAGCACCAGCTCCTCGATCTTCCGCGCCAACTCGAAGTCTTTGTCGGTGACGCCGCCGGCGGCGTGGTTCTTGAGCTTCACGATCACGCGCCCCCACGTCACCGCAAGATCCGGGTGATGGTAGGCGGCCTCGGCGACGTACCCGATGGCGTTCACCAGCATCAGGGTGGTCGGCCACCCGTCGGTCTTGTAGTTGCGGCGGATCCATCCGTCCTCGTACCACCAGCCCGGAAATTCCTTGAGCTTCTCCTCGATCTGCGCGTCGCTATACGTGGGCTCTGTGCCGGCCATCAGTGTCTCCCTGTTTTGGAGAGCCTACGTCACGCTCCCCCCGTTGACCATCAACATCTGCCCGGTGATGTACGAAGCCGCGTCCGAGGCGAGGTAGACCGCCGCATGCGCGATGTCCTCGGGAGTCGCCCAGCGACCCAGGGGAATCGTCTCGGTGATCCGCCGCTTGACCTCGGGGTCGAGCGCGTTGCCGTATGCCGTCTCCACCCAGCCGGGGCCGAGCACGTTCACACGGATGTGCGGGGCGACCGAGCGCGCCAGCGCGCGGCTGAAGCTGTATACGCCGCCCTTGGCCGCGCAAAACACCTGCGCGTACTCTCCCTTCATGCCGCCTGCGAGGACGTGATCCCACGACATGTTGATGATCACGCCGCCGACCGGCTGCTCCCGCATCAGTTCCACCGCCGCCCATGAGGCGAGGATCGTGCCCCGGAGGTCCACGGCGAGGAGCAGGTCGAGCTTCTCGAGTCGCGAGCGCTTCGCCGTGCGGCCCGTGAGGATGTCGGCTCCGGCGTTGTTGATCCAGGCGTCCACGCGACCGAACGCGACGCGGGCGTCGCGCGCCAGCCGCTCGACGTCTTGTGGCTCGGCGGTGTCGACCTGCACCACGTGTGCGCGCCGGCCGAGTTGCTGAATCGCGCCTGCCAGGGTCGTGGCGTCCTGCTGGCGCGTCCGATACGTCACCGTGACATCGGCGCCCGCCTCCGCGCAGGCGAGCGCAATCGCCCGGCCGATGCCGCTCGACGCGCCGGTCACCAACACGACCTTCCCGGCGAGCGTCGGGCCAGCGGCGAGGCCCTCCGCGCCGTGGACCGCCGTCTGCGCGTCCTCCTCCAACTGTCGTTTTGACATCGAGCCTCCGGAAGCCTAACCTATCGGCGGTTTTGGGACAGCCACAAGGGAGCGGCGGAGAATGCGTCTGCTCGTGAGCGTCGCCGATGCGGCCGAAGCGCGCGCCGCGCTCCGCGGCGGCGCCGACATCATTGACGCGAAAGAGCCGCGGCAGGGCGCGCTCGGCGCGGTCGCGCCGGACGTGTTGCGGGCGATTC
>DATDFP010000318.1:0-5206 GCA_036522535.1 Gemmatimonadales bacterium | reverse complement strand
GCAAGGTCCTCGCCGAGAACGTGCCGGGGTACACGGTCTCGCTCCTTCCCGCCGGCGAGGACTCGCTGCGCGCCGCGCTGGCCCGCCTCGCGCCGATCGTGAAGCTCGACCCTGCCGGCGTCGAGCGCGTGCTGGTCCGGTACCGGCGGGCGCCCTATCTGCCCGTCACGGTGCTGCCCAACGCCAGGTTCGACGTGGTCGCCGCGCTCGAAGAGCGGCGGCTGGTCCTGCCGGGGCTCCTGATCCAGCCGGAGCCGAAACGCCACTACCCCGACTCGGGCCTCATCGCGCACCTCGTGGGATACGTCGGCGAGGTGACCGAAACGGAGCGGGGCCAGCGCCGGTGGGCCGCCGTGCGCCTCGGCGGGCTCGTGGGGAAGGACGGGCTCGAGCGCGAGTACGACGACTCGCTGCGCGGCGCCGACGGCGTGCGCTTCGTCGAAGTGAGCGCCCTGGGCCACGTGGTGCGGGAGGCGGGTGCGGCCTCCACGTTCCTACCGGCGCCCGGGAAAGCGCTGCGCACCACCATCGACCTCGACCTACAGCGCTACGTCGCGCAGATCTTCCCCGCGGGACGGCGCGGCGCGCTGCTCGCGCTCAACCCCAACACGGGGGAGACCCTGGCGTTGTACAGCGCGCCCGGGTTCGATCCCAACGCCTTCGTCGGCGGCGTGGACCCCGACTACTGGCGCCGCCTCAGCGAGAGCGAGAGCCACCCGCTGATGGACCGCACGATCCAGGCCTCGTACCCGCCCGGCTCGACCTGGAAGCTCGCCGTGGCGGCCATCGCCCTGAAGCGCGGCCTCGTGACCTTCCGGAGCCGCATGCCGATTCCGTGCCGGGGCGGGCTACAGTACGGCAATCGGTTCTTCCGCTGCTGGTCCCCCGGGGGGCACGGGGAGCTGACGCTGACGGACGCCATCGCGCAGAGCTGCGACGTGTACTTCTACCAGCTCGGTCTCAAGGTCGGCCTCACGTCGCTGCTCGAAGAGGCCGGCGCCTGGGGGTTCCGCGCCCGCACGGGCATCGACCTTCCGGGCGAGGTGCTGCCGAAGTTCCCTGCCGGCACCGATTACTACGACCGCTTCTATGGCCCGCGCCGCTGGACTTCGGCGGTGACGCTGAACCTCGCCATCGGCCAGGGGGAGAACGCGCAGACGCTCGTGAACATGGTGCGCTTCTATCAGATGCTCGCGAGCGACGGCCGGGCGCGCACGCCGTACGTGGTCCACCCGCTCGCAAACTCGAGCATGAGTCTCGACCTCAACCCGGATCAGCTCGCCGGCCTGCGGCAGGCGATGATCAACGTGGTGGAGCGCGGGACCGCACGCGGCGCGGGCCGCTACGGCAGCACGCTCACGATCGCCGGCAAAACGGGTACGGCGCAGAACCCGCACGGCCCGGCGCACGGCTGGTTCATCGGGTTCGCTCCGGCTGACAAGCCGGAGATCGTCGTGGGCGCGATCGTGGAGTTTGCCCGGGAAGGTCCTTACGTCGCGCCGCTCGTCACGCGCGTGATCGCGCGCTACCTGGGCGCCGATAGCACCGTGGCGTCGAACCTCCGGCTCGTGTTGCCCACCGACACCGCGCCCCACCCGATGCAGGTCCTCCCCGGCCCGCCGGAGCCAGACACGACTGTCACCGACACCACGACCATGCCGCCGGACACGACCCGTGCGACCCCGCCTCCGCGAAATCGATAAGCCGCTCGCCGGCGCCGCCCTCGCCCTCGCGCTGTACGGCCTGGCGGCCCTGTATTCCGCCGGCCAGACCGACGTCCCCACGTTCGTCGCGACGATCTGGCACAAACAGCTGATCTGGCTCGCCAGCGGGCTCGTCGCGTTGATCCTGATCTTCCGCGTCTCCCCGCGGCTGCTCGAGTGGGCGACGCCGTACGCCTACGCCGTCGCCCTGCTCGTACTCGTCGTGACCCTCGTGATAGGAACCGGCGGCGGCACGGCGGCGAGCACCCGCTCCTGGATCACGATCGGCAGCCTGCGGCTGGGCCAGCCGAGCGAGCTCGCGAAGCTCGCGGTGGTGCTGATGCTCGCCCGCTGGCTCGCCGAGCGGCGGGAAGCCCCCGCGACGCTGCGGGAGCTGGTCCCCCCTTGCGTCATCGCCGGGGTCCCGATCCTCCTCGTCATTCTGCAGCCCGACCTCGGGAGCGCGATCGTCTTCATCACGGTGCTGTTCGCGATGCTCTTCTGGGCGGGCACCAAGCCCTCGCTGCTGCTGCTGCTCGGCTCGCCCGCGATCGGCTTGATCCTCGCGTTCTCGACGGTCGCATGGGGCGCGTGGATCATTCTCCTCTTCGCGTTGCTCTTGTGGTGGCGGCCGTACGTGTGGGAGGGGCTGACGGTCATGCTCGCGAACGTCTTCATGGGGGTCATCGCCGTGCCCTTCTGGCGGCGGCTCGCGCCCTATCAGCAAAACCGGCTGCTCGCGTTTCTCAACCCCGAAGTCGATCCGCGCGCCACCGGGTGGCACGTGATCCAGTCCAAGATCGCCATCGGCGCAGGCGGGCTGTTCGGGAAGGGGTTCACCCACGGTCCCCAGAAGCGGCTCGCCTTCCTCCCCGCGCAGCACACCGACTTCATCTTCCCGGTGGTGGGGGAAGAGCTCGGGTTTTTGGGGGTGCTCGTGGCGCTGGCGCTGTTCGCGGCGCTCATCCTCATTCTGCTGCGCGTCGCGCGGCGGGCCGCCGATCCCTTTTCCAGCCTCTGCGTGTTCGGGATCGCGGGACTGCTGTTCACGCACATCGTGGAGAACGTGGGGATGACGGTGAACTTGCTTCCCATCACCGGGATCCCGCTGCCGTTCTTCTCCTACGGCGGCTCGTTCATGCTCACCTGCGCGCTGGCTGTGGGAATCGCGCTGCGGGTGGCGCGCGAGTCGCGCCAGTCAGGCTACACTGAGTCGTAACAAGGAGTTACGGAGTCGGGGCTGGCGCCCGTCCCCGGGCGCTCCCAAATTGTCGCCTTCGAGAACACATCCTATGGCGCGAATGGCCTGGTTCAAAAAAGAGCGCAAGCCCCGCACCGCCGAACGGGCCAAGCTGGAGATTCCAGCCGACGCCTGGGAGAAATGCGACGAGTGCGGGCACATCGACATCAAGGACCGCTTCGTCCGGGCGCTGAACGTCTGCCCCAACTGCGGCCATCACCGCCGCATCAGCGCGCAGGAGTACATCGACCTGCTGGTGGACGAAGGCTCGTGGCACGAGCTCGACGGCACGCTCCGGTCCGCTGATCCCCTCAACTTCGAGAGCTACCGGGACCGCCTGGAGGCCGCCGTGAGGAAGGCGGGGCCGCTGGAGGCGCTCCGCAGCGGGTACGGCCGCCTGGACGGGATGGCGATCGACCTCGCCGTGATGGACTTCAACTTCATGGGGGGCTCGATGGGGTCGGTCGTGGGCGAGAAACTCGCCCGGCTGACGCGCCGCTCGGTCGAGAAACGGATTGCGCTCGTCGTCGTGTCGGCGTCGGGCGGGGCGCGCATGCAGGAGGGCGTGCTCTCCCTGATGCAGATGGCCAAGACGTCGGTCGAGGTGGCCCGGCTGCGCGCGGCGCGCGTGCCCTTCATCTCCATTCTGACGAACCCGACGACCGGGGGCGTGTCGGCGTCCTACGCGATGCAGGGGGACGTGATCCTGGCCGAGCCCGGGGCGGTGATCGGGTTCGCAGGGCCGCGGGTGATCAAGCAGACGATCGGGCAGGACCTGCCGGAGGGCTTCCAGACGGCCGAGTTCCTGCTCGAGCACGGGATGGTGGACGCCGTGGTCCCGCGGAGCGAGCTGCGGGACACCACCGCTCAGCTGCTCCGGCACATGGCCGGCCGGCAACCGGCGGAGGCCGCCGACTGACCAGAGTGGGGCTGTCCTTCGAAGACGCCTGCCGCTTTCTCTTCGCGCGACAACGGAGCCGCATCAAGTGGAGCCTCGGGCCGACCGAGGGGCTCCTGGACATGCTGGGTCACCCCGAGCGTCATTTCCCCTGCGTGCACGTCGCGGGCACGAACGGCAAGGGCTCGACCTGCGCGTTCACGGCCGCGGCGCTCGCGGCGCGGGGCTTCCGCGTCGGTGTGTACACATCGCCGCACCTCGTCTCGGTCCGGGAACGTGTGGTGGTGGACGGCGTGCCGATCAGCGAGGACGCGTTCGCCGAGTGGGCAAGCGTGCTCGAGCCCCACATCGAGCGCCTCGGGGCGAGCTTCTTCGAGGCCACGACGGCCATCGCCTTCGCCGACCTGGCGGCGCGCGGGGTGGACATCGCGGTGATCGAGGTGGGTCTGGGCGGGCGGCTCGACAGCACCAATGTGATCACGCCGCTCGTCGCCGTGGTGACGAAGATCGCCCGGGAGCACACCGACTACCTCGGCTTCGATCTCGCCTCGATCGCTCGAGAGAAGGCGGGGATCGCGAAGCCCGGCGTGCCGTTCGTGACCGGCGAGCGCGACCCGGAGGTCCGGCGCGTGCTGGTCGACGAAGCCGAGCGGCGCGGAGCGAAACCCGTGATCCTGGTCGATACCGAGCGTCCACCGACCCGGCCGCTGGGCCTCCAAGGCCGGCACCAGTGGGGCAACGCATGGGTCTCGCTCGCCGCGCTGAACGCGCTCCCGCCGCCGTTCGGGCCGGTCGGGGAAGACGAGGAGTGGCCCGAGAGCTTCAGCCGGACTTACCTCCCCGGGCGTTTCGACGTACGGGGGAAATGGATCTTCGATGTGGCGCACAACCCCGACGGAGCGCGGGTGCTGGCCGACGCGCTGCGAGACTGCGCCCCACCGTGCCCGCGGCGGGCCCTGGTCGGCGTGCTCGGCGACAAGGACTATCTGGGGATGATTCAGATCCTTGCCGCGGTGACGGACGGGTTCGTGTTCACGATGCCCGCGAGCGCCCCGGAGCACAGGCGCTGGGATCTCGACGAGCTCAGGGCGCAGCTGGCCGGGCTCGCCGGCGGCTTCGGGGCGGAGCGGCCGTTGGAGGTCGAGTTCGAGCCCGACTTCGAGCGGGCCCTCGAGCGCGTCCAGAAAGGCGCGGCGACCGTGATCGTGACGGGCTCCTTTCATACGGTGGGCGACGCGCTCGCGCGGTTGCCGGGGTTTGCGCCGGTGGGGTAGCTCACCGCCGAGCACGCAGAGATCGCGGACGTGATTTTGGGAGTTTTAGACCTGCTTGATCTTGCCCCGCAGACTGACTCATCCCCATCTC
>DATDFP010000317.1:0-5744 GCA_036522535.1 Gemmatimonadales bacterium | reverse complement strand
AAGGATCCGTACGCCTATCGCCGCGGATGGCCGGCTACGAGCTCGCGGCGATAGGCGTACGGATCCTTGCCCGCGGCGTGCGCCAGCTCGTCCACGAAGCTCTCCACCACCCAGCCGTTCTGCGACGGTCCCACGCCGCGCCACGGCGCGACGGGCACGCCAGGGTCCTCGATCACCCGCTCGAGACGGAAATGCGGCACGGGGTAGATCAGCTCGTCCGCGCCGCGCGTGAGCAGGAACGATCCACCCGCGGGGCCCACCAGGCGATGGCTCCACGCCACCGGCGCGCCCCGCGCGTCGAGCCCGCCGCGCAGCACATTGTAGGTCGCGGGACGATACACGGCATTCTGAATGTCGTCCTCCCGCGTCCACACGACCTGGACGGGCCGGGCGATCCGTTGCGCCAGCTCCACCGCCTCGGTCGCGTAGTCCACCGGACCGCCGCGCCGCCCGAAGCCGCCGCCCAGGTAGGTCACGTGCACGGTTATGGCCTCGACCGGGAGGCCCGACACCTGCGCCGCCGCCCGCTGCACGCCCTGCGGCGACTGCGTGGGCGCCCAGATCTCGCATCGCCCGCCGCGCACCTGCGCGGTGCAGTTCATCGGCTCCATGCAGGCGTGGGCGAGATAGGGCGCCTGATACACCGCCTCGACCGTGCGCGCGGCGACCTTGAGACTGGCGTCCACGTCGCCCACCGCGCGCACAACTTCTCCTGAGCGCGCTGCCGCAGCGGCGAATGCGCTCCAGATCCCGTCGCTGCTCCAGCGCGCCGTCGCACCCTCGTCCCATTCGATCTTCAGGGCCTTCTTCCCCTGGAACGCAGGCCAAGTGCGCTCTGCCACCACCGCAACGCCGCTCGAGATCTGGACCACGCGTTGCACGCCGGGCACCGCGAGGGCCGGGGCCGGGTCGAACGTCTTCACGCGCCCGCCGAACACGGGGCAGCGCGCCACCGCGGCGTACACCATTCCCGGCACCCGCACGTCGAGGCCGAAGACCGCCGTGCCGCTGACCTTGTCCGGGGTGTCCACTCGCGGCATGCGGTGCCCCAGCAGGTGAAACTCGGAGGGCGCCTTGAGCGGCGGATCCGCCGGCACGGGGATGGTGGCGGCGCGCGCCGCCAGGTCGCCGTAGCCGAGCCGGCGGCCGGTCGGCACGTGCTCCACCATGCCGTTCCGGGCTCGGCAACTCTCGCGCGGCACGTTCCAGGTGAGCGCCGCCGCACCGATCAGCATTTCGCGCGCGGCCGCGCCGGCCTTTCGCAGCGGCTCGAAGCCGGAGCGGACACTGCGGCTGCCGACGGTGAACTGGTCGCCGTACGCCGGGTCGGCGTCAGCCTGCGCGACTTGCACGCGCGTCCAGTCGGCCTCGAGCTCCTCGGCCACGATCATGGGCATCGCGGTGCGCACGCCCTGACCCATCTCGGAGCGGCCGGTCCAGATGGTCACCGCGCCGTCGGGTCGGATTTCGATCCAGGCGTTGGGCTTGAACGGCTCGGGCGAGGCGGGCGCGCGAGCGTCGCGACGTTCGAACGCCGGCAGGTAGAACCCGATGACGAGAGTGGCACCGGCGGCGGCGCCGGTCTTGAGAAAGGCACGCCGGTCGACGGTCGCGTGGCTCATGTCGCACCTCCCTGAACGGTGCCGAAAGTTGTCAGGACTAACAGCTAAGGGGTGACGCGCGCCGTGTAGCCCTTTCGGCCGGTCGTGTTGAACGCAGCGACGCGGATGGTCCCCCGCAAGGGGATCGGACCGCGCACCTCGGGGCTCTGCGGGGTGGGCTCGCTGCCGTCGGTCGTGTAGCGCAGCGTGAAGCCGGGCAGCTCGACGTTGCAGCGCACGACGCCGCCCTCGACCTTCAGACCGGCCGACGGGATCCGGTAATTGAGCCCGGGGACCTCACGATCGAGCCGCGGCAGCTCGCGCTGGCCGACCACATTGACCAAGCGGGACCACGCCTCCCGGTAGAGCGAATCGGACTTGGCCTGGTCCGGCTCCCTCGCCCAGTCCGGATCCGACGCCCAGGCCCGCTCGGCGAGCCCGAACAGCTTCGGCACCATCATATAATCGAGCCGTCCGTCGCCGCCCAGAGTCTCGGACCACAGGTTGCCCTGCAGCCCCACGATGTGCGCGCGGCCGTAGTCGGTGAGTCGATCCTTCCCGGTGAACACCGCAGGGTCCAGAGGATTCCCCGAGCGGTCGACACGCGCATTGCGATAGTAATTGAACGGGATGAATGCGAACGGCTTCTGCAGATCGATGTAGCCACCCCAGTCGAGCCCGATCTCCTCCGGATTCTGATTCCACGCGAGATCGAAGTAGTAGTTTGTGACTGGACTGAGCACGACGTCGTACCCGCCGTTCGCGAGTCGGTAGGCGAGGTCCTCGGCGCCCCAGCCGGGGACGTTGTTCCACACGTAGGCGCGCCAGCCGCGCTCGGCGAATCCGGGATTGACGATGACCGCGGGCCGCCCATCGCGGCTGGTCTTGCGCACGGCGATCTCTTCCCAGCCCGAAGGCACGAGGCCTAGGGCCTTGAGGATCTGCTCCACGCGGCCGTAGAAAACGAACCAGAGATCGTCGACGCTCCTGAGGCCATGCGCGTGCATGTACGTCTGGACGGCCGGTGACCCCACCCAGACACCCGCGGGGACCTCGTCTCCGCCCATGTGGATGTGGCGCAGGGGCGCACCGGCCTCGCGGTGCATCGCGGCGAGATCTCCCACCACGCGCTCGATGAACCGATACGTCGACTCGAGCGCCGGATTCATCACGTTGTCGGGGTAGCCTTGGACCGACGTGTACACCGAACGGTCCGCGGGATCGCTCAGCAGGTACTGCGGTTCCCCCCGAGCCTCCATGGCCTTGATCGCGGCGCGCGCGTGACCCGGCATCTCGATCTCAGGGATCACCTCGATGTGTCGCGCCGTCGCGTAGCGTACGATCTCGATGTAGTCGGCACGGGAGAAGAACCCGCTGCCCCACGCCTGGTCGACTCGCGGACCCGAGCCGAAGGCGGGCTGCAGGAATCGGCGCGAGTCGAGCGTGTGGCCGCGTCGGGCGCCCACCGCCGTCAGCTCGGGCAAGCTCGGGATCTCGACCCGCCAGCCCTCGTCGTCCGTGAGGTGCATATGGAAGACGTTGAGCTTGTAGCGCGCCAGCAGGTCGAGCGCGCGCAACACCGCCGCCTTCGGTTGAAAGTTGCGGGCGACGTCGAGCATGAACCCGCGGTAGCCGAAACGCGGAGCGTCAACCACCCGGAGCGCCGGCAATGCGAGTCCTCCGCGTGACGACGGCGGCGGCAACAGGCCGCGCAGGGACTGCAGACCGTAGAAGACGCCCGCCGGCGAAACACCGACGATCCGGACTCCCGTCGTTGGATCGACCACCAACTCGTACGCTTCGGGCGACGACTGGCCCTCCACCGGACCGATCTCGAGTCGCAGCGGCGCGACTGCTCCCTGACGTCGCGCGCGGAAGTAGGGCCGCAGATATTCGGCGGCGAACGTCGCCTCGCTCGCGAGCTCGGCCGCCGCGGTCACCTGGGGCGGCGCGGTGAGGCGCAGCTCCCCCGTTCCCTGTGTCACCTGCACTGGTGTCGGGAACACCGGTGCCAGCTCACCAGCGGGGATGTCGCGAATCACGGAGTCGCGCGCGAACTGGATCTCGGGCGTCACCACACCGTGCGAGCGCTCGAACGGAACCGCGACGTAATCGCTCAAGGGCACGCCCACATCCTTCGCGGCGTCGAACACGACGTAGGGCCCCGCCGGAGCGAAGCTGCGATTGAGGAGCGGCTGGGTGACGTACGGGATCTTGATCGTCGCACCGGGCGCGAGTCCGGCGAAGCCGGCGCCGGGGACGATGCGATGCAGGTCGGCCATCACGTCCTGGATCTCGAACCCGGCTCCCACCGTACCCGAGTCGGCCGAGTGCAACGCGCTGAAGTAGATCGCCCATCCGCGCGGCGGGAGTGGCTTCGCGTCGCGGTTGGTGAGCGTGAAGGCCGCGTTGCTGTCTCCCGCGAGCTCCCACCGGAGCTGCAGGGCAGTCTGGGCGGCCCCGGTTCTGGCCGCGAGGGCCAGCACGAGTGCGGTCGATACGGGAGGGAGTCGGTTGCGCATGAGAGACATTAGACGACAGCGGGCCGCGCTGTCCAGGGCGGCGGTTCACGGCCGGGTCGTGGATCGAGTCGAGTCCGAGAACCCGAAGAAGCGGTCCATGCGCCAGGTGCCATCCTCCTGCCGCAGCAGCAAGGTGACGTACCTGCCGAACTCTGTCATGCGCACGCCGCTCGAGTCGCGCCAGGATTGTTGGAACGCGCCAAACTCGATCGCATGATCGGGCGCGAAGCGTCGATTCGAGACGGTCAGGCGGAGGTCCATGTCGCTCAGGGAGGCCCAGTTGTTCCGCGCCATTGCCGCCAGCTCTGCGGGGCCCCGGACCGTGTTGAACGCCGGCCATTCGAAGACCGCCGAATCGGTGTACAGGGCGGCATACGCCCGAGGGTCGTGACTGCGGTACGCTTGGACGAGACGCGCGTTCAACGAGTCGATGCCGGCTGTCGCCTCGGCCGCGGGTGGCCGGGAGGGCTGCGAGCAGGCGAGGCCGACGCTGCACAGGGATACGATGGCGACCCGGGGAGATGCGCTCATTGTTTGCTCCGCCTAGTGGTATCGTGGTGTATGCTACCCGACAACTGGAGGGCACATGCGAAGAGGGAGCCTCGCGGTGACGGTGGGGGGAGAGTTGCCGCGTGATCGCGAGCACGCGCCCGGACATGGTGAGTGCCGTCACCGGCGCGATCGGCGCCCTCAAGGGCCCGCTCCAGGGCGGCGCGCCGGGCCCGTGCTCGACATGCCCGTGGAGATCGCCTCGGCCGAGCGGGAGGACGGTGACCATGCCCATCTTCAGTGCTGTGCCACCCCGAGCTGACGCTCGCCGTGCTCCCCGATGCACCGCTAAGGCGCTGCGCCCCATCATGAGGTGACAGCAGTCACAGCCTGCCCTGGCCCGGACGAACAAGCTGTGGCAGGGCCTCATGATCCGGTCACCACGTACCGTCTTCTAGCTGCCCGCGCTCGCTCTGCTGGCCTGCCGGGAAACGCCCGTCACGCCCGGCGGCGGGACGCCGACTGGGTTCGCCCAGTCGTACGGCGTCTGGGCGCCCAGCCCCGCGCGACGACTGCACGGCCGAGATTCACAACAGCTACTCGGTGGTCGGTCCCGACGGGAAGCTCCACCCGACGTGGCATCCGCCCATCGATCCCGCGACCGGCTGCTCGTTCGGACCCGACCACGGGCGCGATCCGCGCGGCTCGGCGCTGTACGCGCAGGTGGGCCCCATTCCGTTCAGAACACCACACGCAATATCAAGGTCGCTCTGAGAAGATTGCAAACGTTCGCGCGCGAGGGCGCCGCGAAAGAACGAACATGATGCCAAAAGTGGAGACAAACCATGGCATACCAGGCCGAAATCAGTCGTAAGAACCCGGGCTGTTTCCTGTTTCTGGTCGACCAGTCCGAGTCGATGGAGGACCCTTTTGCCGGCGGAGACGCTGGCAAAAAGAAGGCCGAGGAGCTGGCGACCATCCTCAACAAGCTTATTCATAATCTGTGCATCCGTTGCGCCAAATCGGACTCTATTTACGACTACTTTCATGTCGGGGTGCTGGGCTACGGCGAAGAGAGCTGTAAACCGGCGCTCGGCGGTGAACTGAGCGGGCGCTCTTTGGTACCGATCAG
>DATDFP010000316.1:0-7372 GCA_036522535.1 Gemmatimonadales bacterium | reverse complement strand
CGCGACGTGGCGGGGGCAGAGCTCGAGACGGCCCTGTTCAACCGCCGCTACGCCGTGATCGTCGCGCCGGCGGCCGGGGTCATCCTGCGACGGAGCGCGGAGCCGGGCGAGCTCGTCCAACCCGGCACGCCGATCCTCACGCTCGGGAGCCGCTCCCGCGGGGTCGTCGTACGGGCCGCCCTCGCCGATCGCGACGTGGTGCGGGTGCGACGCGGTGACCGCGCCCAAGTCCGGTTTGACGCCCTGGCGGATCGCGTGCTCGAGGGCACCGTGACGGAGATCGCCGCCGCGGCCGACCCCATGACGGGCACGTATCGAGTCGATGTTGCGGTCCCGCGTGCGGAGGGCCTGGCCAGCGGGCTCGTGGGCGCGGTGGAGATCCGTCCGCGGGCGGCGCAGCCGGTGGCGCTCGTCCCCGTCGAGGCCGTGCTGGAAGCCGACGGCTCGCACGGCACGGTGTTCACGCTGTCGGCGGACGGGCGGCGGGCCGAGCGTCGGGAGGTGACGATCGGCTTCCTGGCCGGGGACCGCGTGGCCGTGGTCCGAGGGCTCGACGGAGTGCGGGCCGTGATCACGGACGGCGCCCCGTATCTCGACGACCGGGCCGCCGTGAGGGTGCAGCCATGAAGTTGACCGAGTTCTCCGTCAAGCACTGGCAGTTCACGGTCGTTTTGTTCGTCATGCTGGCGGCGCTCGGTGTCTCGTCGATACTGAGCATCCCCCGGAGCGAGGACCCGCCGCTCGATTTCCCGACCTTCACGATCGTCGCGGTGTACCCCGGCGCGAGCGCCGGCGATCTCGAGCGGCTCGTCGTGAAGCAGATCGAAGACACGCTGCACGGGCTCGACGACGTGCGGAGCATCAGCACCCGCATCCGCCCGGGCGTGGCGCGCATCGAGATCGAGTTCGAGCCGAACCAGGACGCCGAGAAGAAGTACGACGACGTCGTGCGAGAGGTCAACGCGCTGCGGCCGGGGCTACCGGCCGAGCTGGCGCGCCTCGAGATCCACAAGGCGAGCACACTGGACGTGAACATCGTCCAGGTGGCGCTCGTGTCCCCGTTTGCCTCGTATCACGTGCTCGATTCGCTGGCCGAAGAGCTCGACGACCGGCTCACCGCCGTGCCCGGCGTGCGGACGGCCGAACGGTGGGGGGCGCCCGAGCGGCAGGTGGAGGTCGCCCTTGACTTGGGGCGGCTTGAGGCGCTGCACTTGCCGCTGGCGCAGGTGCTGGGCGCGATCGGCGGCGAAAGCGCGGACATTCCCGGGGGCAGCGTGGACGCCGGCCGGCGCAGCTTCAGCGTGCGCTCATCGGGCAGCTACGAGACACTGGACCAGGTCCGCGCCACGGTGGTGCGCGGGGCGAGCGGCCGACTCGTGCGTGTTGGGGACGTGGCGCGCGTGGACTGGGGTTACGCCGACTCGACCTACCGGGCCCGCTTCAATGGACGCCGCGCCGTGTTCGTCACCGCGAGCCAGCGGGCCGGCACGACCGTCCAGGCGGTGCGCGATCGCATCTACGCGGCCCTCGACCGCTTCGAGCGCGGGCT
Organism: Gemmatimonadales bacterium; assembly: GCA_036522535.1. GTDB lineage: Bacteria > Gemmatimonadota > Gemmatimonadetes > Gemmatimonadales > GWC2-71-9 > AG12. Next base: position 5,823 of record DATDFP010000316.1, on the reverse strand, counting down.
ACCGCGCGGCGTGACGCTGGCGCGTGGGTTCGACCAGGCGGCGAATGTCTCGCATCGGCTGGCGCGGCTGGGGGAGGATTTTCTGATCGCGCTCGGGCTGGTGCTGCTGACGCTGCTGCCGCTCGGGCCACGGGCCGCGCTCGTGGTCATGATTTCGATCCCCCTGTCCCTCGCGATGGGCGTCATCTCGCTCGGGTGGACCGGCTTCACGCTCAATCAGCTCACCATCGTGGGCATGGTGATCGCGCTCGGCCTGCTCGTGGACGACTCGATCGTGGTGGTGGAAAACATTACGCGGTTCCGGCGGGCGGGGCATTCCCCGACCGAGGCGGCGATTCTCGCGACGCAGCAGATCTGGGTGGCGGTGCTGGGCGCCACCGCCACCCTGGTGTTCGCGTTCGTCCCGCTGCTCTTCCTGCCGGGCGGACCGGGCCGCTACATCCGGTCGCTCCCGGTCGCCGTGATCTTCGCGATGCTGGCGTCGTTGTTCGTGTCGCTCACGGTGATCCCGTGGTTGTCGAGCCTGCTGCTCGCCCGGAGCGAGGGGCCGGAGGGGAACCGGTTCCTGCGGGCGTTCGAGCGCGGGATCCATGGGTCCTACGCACCGCTGCTCGACCGGGCGCTGCGACGCCCGGCGCGGACCCTCGCACTGGGCGCGGCGTTCGTCGCTCTGTGCTTCGCGCTCGTGCCGGTGGTGGGCTTCTCGCTGTTCCCGGGGGCCGAGACGCCGCAGTTCCGCGTGGACATCACCGCGCCCGAGGGCGCGAGCATCGCCGCGACCGACTCGGCCGCCCGGTTCGCGGAGCGGGTGCTCGGCCGGAGGGCGGGCGTGAAGGCGATCTACACCTCGGTGGGCCACGACAACCCGAGGATCTACTACAACGTCGCCTCCCGCACCGACGACCCGCGGATCGGCCAGCTGTTCGTGCTGTTGCGCCGGTACGACCCCGGCACGACGCCGCGGCTCCTCGATTCGCTCCGCGCCGAGTTCGCGAGCTACCCGGGCGCCGAGATCGCGCTGCGCGAGTTCGAAAACGGCCCGCCGATCGACGCCCCGATCGCGATACGAATCGAAGGTCCGTCGCTCGACTCGTTGCGTGCCATCGCGGCGCAGGTGGAAGAGGCCCTCAAGGCGACGCCCGGCACGGAGTACGTGACGAACCCGGTGCGCCTGGCCCGGACGGACCTGCGCGTCGCCATCGACCGCGCCAAAGCGGGGCTGCTCGGCATCCCGACGGTGGAGATCGACCGCACGGTGCGGCTCGGCCTGGAGGGGCTCGAAACCGGGACACTGCGCGAGGGCGCCGGCGACGCGCGGCCGATCGTGGTTCGCCTGGCGCGCGCCGGCCGGGCCAGCCCGGCCGAGCTCGAGCGCGTGCACGTGAGCTCGATGAACGGCTCGCTCACGCCGCTCGGACAGGTGGCCGACGTCGAGTTCGAGCGCGCGGTGTCGGAGATCCAGCGCCACAATCGCGCTCGCAGCGTCACCGTGACGGCTAACGTGCGGACCGGCTACAACACCGACCGCGTCACGCGTCAGGTACTCGCCCGGCTCGCCCGCCTCGCGCTGCCCTCCGGGTACGCCATCGTGCCGGCGGGAGAGATCGAGAGCCGGCAGGAGAGCTTCGGCAACATGGGCGGGGCCATCATCGTCGCGACGTTCGCGATTCTCGCGATCCTCGTGCTCGAGTTCCGGACGTTTCGCTCCACGCTGATCGTCGCGTCCGTGATCCCGCTCGGGCTCGCGGGCGGCATCCTCGCCCTCCTCTTCGCCGGACAGACCCTGTCCTTCGCGGCAACCATCGGGTTCGTGGCGCTGGTGGGCATCGAGATCAAGACCTCCATCTTGCTCGTGGACTTGACCAACCGGCTGCGGGCCGAGGGGATGGGCCTCGAGGACGCCATTCGCAAGGCCGGTGAGGTGCGGTTTCTACCGATCGTGCTCACGAGCATGACGGCCATCGGCGGCCTGCTGCCCATCGCGCTGCAGGGCAGCGGGCTCTACTCGCCGCTCGCGTGGGTGATCATCGGTGGGCTCGTCTCGAGCACGCTGCTCGCGCGCATCGTTACGCCCGTGATGTACAAGGTGCTGGCGCCGGCAGTGGAGGCGTCCGTCGCCCGCCACGTCTAGGTGGGAGGTATTCCGGCACCCTTTCCTTTGAATGCGGACATCCCGGACATCGACGTCTTCTTCATGGAGGAGCACGGTCCCCACCCGAGCCTCACCGGCGCGCGGGGGATCGGAGACCTCGGCGCGGTGGGCGTGGCGCCCGCCATCGTCAACGCGGTGTACCACGCCGTCGGGAAACGGGTCCGCGATCTACCGATCAGGATCGATCGCCTGCTGGACGGAGTCTGACCGCAGCACCGGCCTAACGACTTGCAGCTGACCCCCCGCGGGGCCCCTTGAGCGCGCGTGCGTCGCACAACCGGCATGTGACCTTGGACACGGCGGCTCTGGGCCTTCCCGCGATCTTTCGGTCCGCGCCGGAGCCAAGGCGTCGAGCCGATGCTTCGGCGTCGACGATCATCGGGACCGGCACACTCCAAGACCTGTGACGCCGGAGCGCCGATGAGACTCGCCACTCTCGCCCTGCTGCTCACGACTCTCGCCGCTGTCGGGGCGCCCGCGGTCGGCCAGGACGGCTGGACAGATGACGCGCAGCGCTGCTACCGGGGCGGGGGCGATCCAACGCTCACCATCCGCTATTGCACGCAGGCCATCGAGTCCGGCAAGCTCACTGACGAGAACCTCTCCATCACTTACGTCAACCGCGGCGGCCTCCTTCTCAACAAGGGCGAGGTCGAGCGCGCGTTGGCCGACTACAACACCGCGGTCCGGCTCAATCCGGACAACAGCCAGGCCTACGTCGCCCGGGGCAAGCTGTATCGCTTCCGGGGGGAAGAGAACAAGGCTCAGGCCGAGTTCGAACACGCCATCGGGCTCGCCATCACGCCGAATCAGGCGAATGGGTACCTCAACCGGGCGCGAGCCCATCGCGCCAAGGGCGACCTCACCTCGGCCTTGGCCGACCTCGATACTGCGAACCAGATCAACACGAAGTTACGCGAGGTCTACGTGGAGCGGGCCGCCATCTACGCCGCCCGGAGGATGTTCGAGCGGGCCATCGGACAGTACGACGAGGCCCTGCACCTGAATGCCGGCGATGCCGACCTTCTCGACAGCCGGGGCGACGCCTACCGCGACCTAGGCGATTTGCGGCGGGCGCTCGCGGACTACGACTCCGCCATCTCACTGCAGTCGGACGTCGCTACGTACTACGCCGACCGCGCCTGGATCCGCAGAATGCTCGGTGACCCGGACCTCGCGATCACCGACTATAGCCAGGCCGTTCGACTCGAGCCCGGCCGGGGCAACCGCCTGCGGGATCGCGCCGCGGCGTACCAGGCCAGGGGCGATTGGAAGAGCGCCATGGCGGACTACGATCGTGCCGTCCAGGCGGAGCCCGATCGCGGGACCTACCTGAGCGCGCGGGCTGATGCCCGCGAATACCAGGGCGATTACGCCGGCGCGCTGGCCGACCGCGACGAAGCCATCCGCCTCGAGCCTCGCGACGCGGACTGGCGCGTCGACCGAGCCTGGACGCTGCTCTACGCCGGTCGCACGGACGATGCCCTTGCCGGATTTGCGGATGCCATCGGCATGGACGCCGTCGCCCAGCGGTACCGGTCGCGTGGCAGTGCGCTCCTGGTGCTGGGGCGCTTCGACGAGGCCCTCGCAGATTTCGACCGGGCCATCGAGGCCCAGCCCTCGCGTGGCGTGAACTATGCAGCCCGCGCCAACGTGTTTCTGTATCGCGGGCAACCGTTGGATGGGTTGAAGGACGTCGATCGCGCCGAGGCGGCCGATCCCGAGTACGCCGGCGCGGCGTCGCGGGCGAAGCTCTTGATGGCCGGACTTCGGCTGGACGACGCGATCCGCGAGTACGGCAACTATGTCGATCGGCGGCCCAACAGCAGCATCGGGTTCTTCGGGCGCGGCTTCGCCCGGATGCTGAAGGGCGACCTGCGGCCGGCGGCCGAGGATTTCCGCCGAGCGCTCGACTTCAATCCCTGGGACGATGAGACCGTGCTCTGGCTCCACTGGTGCCGGGCCCGCCTCGGCGAAGCCCCCAACGCCGAGACGGCCCGTCATGCCCGCCGCTTCGACCCGAGGAAGTGGCCCGGGCCGGCGTTTCGGTTCGCGCTCGGTCGGCTGTCTCTCGATTCCATGCTCGCGGCCGCGCGGGATCCCTCGGCACTCAAGACCCGGGACCAGGAGGCCCAAGCGTACTTCTTCGCCGGGGAGCACTACCTCGCAACTCGGCAACGAGCCGCGGCGCAGAAGATGTTTCAGGCGGTTCTCGCGAGAAAGGTTCCCTGGACGTATTCGGACATCGGCGCGAGAGGTGAGCTCGCGCGCTTGCCGAAGTGATCGTGCACCGATCGATCTGACGCCGGCGCCGCGCGGTTGACGCCGCGCTCGCGAAGGGTAGACTCTTTGCATGGCCGTCAAACGACCGCGCAAAGCGACAGCCGCGAAGCGCGCGCGCGCCGGTACCGATGCCCACCGTGCACTGCGCGATCACGTCGTCGAGCTGCTGCGCACCGGGCACGCCCACCTGGGCTTCCAGGACGTCGTCGCCGATTGGCCGGCCGCGCTGCGCGGCGCCAAGCCGCCCGGGCAGCCCTTCACCCCGTGGCGGATCCTCGAGCACATCCGCATCTCCCAGTGGGACATCGTCGAGTTCACGAAGAGCGCGAAGCACGTGTCCCCGGAATGGCCCTCGGGCTACTGGCCCGACACGGACGCGCCGGGCGATGACGTGGCCTGGGAGCGGAGCGTCGCGCAGGTGGAGCGCGATCTCCGGGCGATGGCGAAACTCGTGGCGGACCCCAAGACGAATCTCTTCGCCCGCATCCCCCACGGCACCGGGCAAACGGTCCTGCGCGAGGCCCTCGTCCTCGCCGACCACAACTCGTACCATCTGGGGCAGCTCATGCTGCTGAAGCGACTGCTCGGCGTCCACCGGGAGAGCGGTGGCTAAGAGCGCCTTGACAGACCATGCCGACGTTTCTAGAGTGCGTCGGAACCCATGAGGCTTACGGCGCCCCCACCGGAGCTGTTCCCGGTGGGGGCGCTGGCTTTCTCGAGGCAGAACGATTGAGGCACTATGCTTGATTGGATCGGGTGGCTCGCGACGGCCCTGTTCGTGAGCTCGTACTTCTGCAAGGGGCAGGTGACTCTGCGCCGCGTGCAGGGTTTGGCCGCGCTGGTGTGGATGGTCTACGGCGTGGTGATCCACGCGCTTCCGGTGGTCGTAGCCAACGTGATCGTAGCCGGCGTCGCCATCTGGTCGTCGTTCGGCCGGGGTCCTCGAGTGGCGATAGCCACCGACCCGACATCGCGACCTGGGGGAGTGGCAAGGGAGTCGTGTGACGACGCGACGAGCGATTGAGGCCCTCGCCGAACGCCTCGTCGCGGCCCAGCGCCAGCCTGACTGATTGTCGTCGGCGTCGCTAATATAGGGTCCGGGTGGACGCGAAGAGGGTGCTGGGACCGCTGCTCTTGATCCTGCTCGTCGTCGGAGTGGGGTTTGGGATCGTGCGGTCGGCTCGTGACGCCCTGAGCCGGCGTCACGTGGTCCAGGTGCGTGGCCTCGTTGGCTCGGAGAAGGTGGCGTACCTCACCGATCCTCGCGTGCTCGCCGTGCTTCGCAAGCGGGGTCTGGACTTGCAGGTCGAAAAGGCGGGCTCGCGAGAAATGGCCGCCCGCTCGGACCTCGCCCGCTACGACTTCGCGTTCCCCGCGGGCGCGCCCGC
>DATDFP010000315.1:0-5746 GCA_036522535.1 Gemmatimonadales bacterium | reverse complement strand
GGAAGTGCGGCGGCTGCCGCAATCTGGTCGCCTGCTCGTACGCGTAGGCAAGGCGAACGACCGTCGGCTCGCTGAACATCGCCCCGATGAAGGACAGCCCCACCGGCAGCCCGGACACGTAGCCTGCGGGTACGGTCACGTGCGGGTATCCCGCGACCGCGGCCGGCGTCGAGCTTCCGCCCAGGAAGTGGTCTCCATTCACCAGATCGATCGGCCACGGCGGGTTCCCGGTCGCCGCCACGAGGGCGTCGAGCCGCTGGTCCTCAAGGATCGCCTTCAGCCCCTCATCGCGGGCGAGCTTCCCGCACCTGGCGAGCGCCTCGACGTACGGCTGTTCGGTGAGCGGGCCCTTTTCGTCCGCCTTGAGCATCAGGTCCTGCCCGAAGTACGGCATCTCGCGGTCCTTGTAGCGCTCATTGAAGTCGATGATGTCCCGCAGCGTCTTCACCGGCGCACCGGGAGCAAGCTCGCCAAGGAAGCGGTTCAGGTCAGCCTTGAACTCGTAGAGCAAGACGGTGAGCTCGGCGTCGTCGTATTCACCGACGTGCGGCACGTCGGCCGGGTCGATGATTACCGCCCCGGCCTGGCGCATCACGTCGATCGCCTGGTTGACGAGCGCGTCCGTGGCCGGGTGATAGCCGAACAGCTTGTGGCGGGCAATGCCGATGCGCGCGCCCTTGAGCCCGCCGGGGTCGAGTGAGCGCGTGTAATCCCCGGCGACGGCCGAGGTTGCGGGATCCCTGGGATCCACGCCGGCGAGCGCGCCGAGCAGCAGCGCGGCGTCGCGCACGGTGCGCGCCATGGGCCCTGCCGTGTCCTGGCTGTGGGCGATAGGGACGATCCCGCTGCGGGAGACGAGCCCGATGGTGGGCTTGATCCCCACGAGCGAGCACGCCGAGGCGGGACAGACAATGGACCCGTCAGTCTCCGTGCCGACGCCGACCGCGGCAAAGTCCGCGGCGATCGCGGCCCCGGAGCCGGAGCTCGAGCCGCAGGGACTGCGGTCGAGAACGTATGGGTTCCTGCACTGGCCGCCCCGGGCGCTCCAGCCGCTCGACGAGATGCTCGAGCGGAAGTTCGCCCACTCGGAGAGGTTGGTCTTTCCGATGATCACGGCCCCCGCCTGGCGCAACTGCCGCACGACGAACGCGTCCTCGGGCGGCCGCGCTCCCACCAGGGCGAGCGAGCCCGCGGTCGTGGCCATGCGGTCCGCGGTCGCGATGTTGTCCTTGATGAGCACAGGAATCCCGTGCAGCGCCCCGCGTGGCCCCTTCGCTCTGCGCTCGGCGTCGAGCCGTCCAGCGATGAGCTGGGCCTCGGGGTTGGTCTCGATGACGGCGCGTAGGGCCGGGCCGCTCCTATCGAGCTCGTCGATGCGGGCGAGGTAGTACTCGCACAACGACTGCGCCGTGTACTTGCCGCTTTGCATCCCTTCCTGCAAATCGGCGATGGTCGCCTCGGCGAGCGCGAACGGTGGGACGACAGGAGCCGGAACCGTGGGCGCGGTCCCCCGAGACCCCGCCCCCCCTGCCGCCCCTGTCCGACAGCTCCCGCCGGCCAGCGCGGCCAGGCTGGCGGCGGCGCCGTAGACGACGAATTCGCGACGAGTCAGTTCTCGCGACATAGTAGGTGTCAGGTGCTAGGTGTTGGGTGTCGGGGGCTCCGTGCTAGTTTTTCAGCCCTAGCACCTAACACCCAGCACCTGGCCCCTCGATGTATCCCCCGCGCATCCTCATTGTGTCGCCCGACCAGCGCAGCCGCGCGCTGCTCCGGGCCGAGCTCCGCGAAGCGGGCTACGACGCGATTGGCGCGAGCAGCCTCACGACCGCTCTGCGCTATCCGCCCCACGAACCGGATCGGGGTCCGGTGCGGCTATTCATCATCGATGGCGATGCCGCGGCTGCGCCGGCGCTGCTCGAGCGGACGCGGGCACGGTACCCTGAAAGCCGCTTCCTGCTGATCCAGAGCGGTGCCGGGGCCGCTCCTCCCCCTTCCCCTGGTCCCCCCGATCTCCCCGGGGCCCCCAGGCCCCCCGGGCCCTGGCAGAGCGTGCTGCGGCGCCCGATCACCATCGGCGAGATCGTCGCGGCCGCGCGGGAGCTGGTGCCGCTGCCCCCTGAGCTGCAGGTCTCGATCGACCGGTGAGGGCGCTCCCTCACGCTGGGGGATACTCCTCCCACACCTCCTGAGTGTGCTCGCCCAGAAGTGGCGGCGCGCGGCGAATCAGGGCGGGAGTGGCGGAGAACTTGAAGGGGATCCCGACGAGCTTCAAGTCCCCGATTGCGGGGTGCGGGACCGTCACGACCATGTCGCGCGCCAACACCTGCGGATCGTTCAGCACTTCCGGGATCGAGCGCACCTTCCCCACCGGGACGTCGGCGCCGGCGAGCCGCCGGACCCACTCCGCGGCCGGCGCGGCCGCGAAGTGGGCCTCGAGCAGGCCGACGAGCTCGCCCCGGCGGGTGACGCGAGCTGCATTGGTCCGAAACCGCTCGTCCCGCGCAAGCTCGGGGCGGCCGATCGCGGCGCAAAAGCGCAACCATTGCGCCTCGGAGCCGACCCCAACGGCGAAGATTCCGTCGCTCCCCGCGAACGTCTGGTAGGGGACGATGGTGGCGTGAGCGTTGCCGTAGCGCGCGGGCGCTTCTCCCGTCACGAGGTACGCGCTCGCGACGTTGGCCAGCCACGCGACCTGGGTCTCGAGCAGCGAGATGTCGATGTGCTGCCCCCGCTGCCCGCTCGCACTGCGCTCGCGGGCGTACAGCGCAGCAAGCACCGCGCTCGCGGCCATCATCCCGGTCGTGAGGTCCACTACCGCGACGCCCACCTTGGACGGCGGCCCTTCCTCGGGACCCGTAACGGACATCAACCCGCCGGTCGCCTGCAGCACGAAATCATAGCCCGGCACATCCCGGTCGGGCCCGGTCGCGCCCATGCCGCTGATCGTGAGGGTGATGAGCCGGGGATTGCCGCGGCGGAGCTCGGCGAGGGATAGCCCGAGGCGCGCCAGCGCTCCGGGGCGGAAGTTCTCCACCAGGACGTCGGCGCGCCGGGCCATCCGCTCGACCAACGCGCGGCCGTCGTCCGTTCGCAGGTCGGCGACGACCGAGCGTTTGTTGCGGTTCACCGCGAGGAAGTAGGCGCTCTCCCCGGCGACGAACGGCGGTCCCCAGCGGCGCGTCTCGTCGCCCTCGGGATGCTCGACCTTGATCACATCGGCGCCCAGGTCGCCCAGGATCATCGTGCAGTACGGGCCGGCGAGCACCCGCGACAGGTCGAGCACGACGACGCCGGCGAGCGGCGTCGTCATCTCGGGCCCGAGAGGGCGCCGCGCTGCGCGCGCGTGACCGGCGTGGCCGCCCGCGCCAGCCTCGTCCCGCACGGCGGCCCGTCGATCGCGACGGAGATCGTTCCGAGCGGCAGCGCGCTCTCCTCGTTGTACAGGATCGACGCCGCAAGGTCGTATTCGGCATGGACGGGAAGACCGCGGCGCGCCGTCTGCCCGACGACGACCGCGAATCGGTGGCGGCTGTGGGGGTCGACGAGCTGCGAGAGCGCCAGGCTCCGGTGCTCGAGCGCGCGCTCGGGGTCGAGCAACAGGTTGTACTCCGCGGCGCGAACGGACTCCCGGCACCTCGTCTTTTGCGTCCGCGCGCTCCGGCGGGCGACGTCGATCTCGATTCGTGTGAGGAAGCTCGTCGACGGCGCCGGGTTACGCAGCGTGATCTCTACCTGGGGGAAGACACCCTGGGAATCCCGGATGACCCGCACCCCCTCGAGCTCGAGCGCGTGCCGGCGCGACTCCCAAGAGCCGCGGGCGACGCTGTGCACCCGCGCTCCCACCGCGGCCCCAACTCCCAGGAGGGCCCCCGCCGAGAGCACGGCACGAGCGACACTCCCTGCGGCGGCCGAGTTCATTCGCTGCCGGGCGATAACCGCCTTCTTTCCTGGCTAGGGCGCCAAGCCAGCTCGGCCGTGAAGCGTCCGTCGCCGGCGACTCCCTTTCAAGAATAGAGCGGGAATCCGGGCTCCACTAGCAGCGAGGCCCAATCCGGTGGATTGGGCCTCGCTCGTGGCAACCGGCCAGGACCGGAGACCGAAGCTCAGCTCCGGGTCACGGTGTACTGGCCGCAGGCGGTGTACTGAATCGTGACCGTCGTGGTCTGGGCATTCCTCGTGACGACCGCCGTCAGGGTCCCGGCGTCGAATTTCGGGGCCACCGAGCAGGTCGCGTTGTAGTGCAGCTGAGGATTGGTCGTGACCGCGAGCGAGTAGCTGCTCGTCCCCTTGGTCCAGGTGGACATCCCGGTCACGTTCCACGTGCCGCTGGGCAACGAGTCGCGCCTGACGGTGCCCGGGACGTCGGCGGTAAAGGTGGAAGACCAGGTCTTCACGTGGGTCGCAGTGGACCCGTCGGCGAACGTGTAGTCCGTGCGGAAGTTGGTCTCCGTTCGTTGCAGCACCGAAGAGTCGCCGGACACGGTCCGGGTCCCGTTCTCGACGACCGTGACCGTCTTGCCGCTGATCAACTCCGTGTAGCTCCGGGAGAAGTCCGTGTAGACGGACTTTACCGCGTGATCGGTGGCTGTGGGGGTCGGGTCGAGGATATCGATGAGCCCGCTCAGCGTGATCGTCTCCGTCGGCCGGGAGACGACGCAGCCCGCGAAGTCATAGCGCACCGAATCGGGCACCGGGTCGCCGTCCGAGTTCGCCGGCGACGCCGGGCTCTTCGCGGGCGTGCACCCTGCCGTGGTGGACGCCGGCGCGAGGTCGAGGTTCGTGGAAGCCGCCGAGACGGGCATACTGCTCGAGCTGCTGTACGTCGTACCTTCGTTGAGCGCGCTCACCTCGGCAGTGAGCCCCTGCCCCATGGATTGGGCGTCGGATTGGGTGAGCATGGACGTCGGAGCCTCGGAGCTGTTACACGCGGCGAGAGCCAGCGTGACAGCCGCGCCGGCCAGGAAGGTCAGGCTACTCTGCTTGAGCACGAACATAGGTCGCGCACTCCTTCGATGAACAGTGAATTGGCGGGCGCGAAAATCCGCCGTTCAGACGGCGGAGTGCCGTGACCGTTAAACACTGAGTGGGAGTGTGATGCGGAGCACAAAGCCGCGGGTCGCCTTGCGCCTCAACCCTACGTCGGAGGTGAGGTTCCGCGACCGCGAAAGATCGCCTGCACGGCCGCAAGGGTGTCCGCCTGGTCGGCGGTCTTGTCGGGGCGATAGCGTTTCACGCGGGCGAAGCGGAGCGCGACTCCACCCGGGTACTGGGGGCTCGCCTGCACGTCGTTGAACGCGACCTCGACCACGAGCTCGGGGCGCACATAGACGGTGTAGTCGTCCCGGCTGATCTCGAGTTGGAGCAGCCGGGTCGTCTGCCACTCGAGCATCTCGTCGGTCATCCCCTTGAACGTCTTCCCGAGCATGACGAACCCGCCACCCTCGGTGTCGCGGGCGCCGAGGTGCAGGTTCGAGAGCCACCCCCGGCGGCGTCCGTGGCCCCATTCGGCCGCGAGCACCGTGAGATCGAGCGTCCGCGCCGGCTTCACCTTGAGCCACCGCTGGCCGCGATTCCCGGCCTCGTACGGCGCGTCGCGGGCCTTGGCCATGATCCCTTCGTGCCCGCGTGCCAGGGCGGTGTCGAGAAAGCCCTGCGCCGCGTCGCCCGATCCGGTCACGATTCGCGGAATCACGATCCCAGCGGGGAGGACCTCGGTCAGCGCCTCAAACCGCCGCTCTTGCGGCTC
>DATDFP010000314.1:0-4770 GCA_036522535.1 Gemmatimonadales bacterium | reverse complement strand
CTCGGCCTGAGCGGCATCGGCTCTACCATGCAGGTGACGGTCGAGCGGGTGCCGTCGCTCGACCTCGCGACGCTGGGGCGGGCCTTCGCCGCCCGACCCCTGGGCGCGCTCTCCCCGGCGGACTCGGTGAAGACCACGATCGCGGGGGCCGCGCTTGCCGTGCGCTACAGCCGCCCCTCGATGCGCGGGCGGGTGATCTTCGGGAGCGTCGTGCCCTGGAACCGGGTCTGGCGGACCGGCGCCAACGCAGCCACGACCCTCGAAACCAGTGCAGACCTGATCATGGGCGGCGCGACGATCCCGGCTGGACAGTACAGCCTCTGGACGATCCCGGCGCCGTCGGGGTGGACGCTCATCGTCAACCGGAACACGGGGCAGTGGGGCACGGAATACGACGCGAAGTACGACCTCGCCCGCCTCGAGATGAAGGTCGAGCGGCCCGCTCAGCCCGTGGAGCAGTTCACGATTGCGATCGAGCCACGAGACCAGGCGGGCGTGCTCAAGCTCGAGTGGGAGAGGACACGGGCATGGATCGCGTTCTCGACGAAATAAACATCAGACGTCTCCCATGCATCTCGATTTCGCCGTCGTCGCGGACTACGCACTCGTGGATCAGGCGGGAAAGCTCTCGGTGCTGGGGATCTTCCAGCACATCTGGGTGCAGCAGTTCCCGGCCACGCATCCGCGGTTGCATCTGGTGTTGCGGGTCAAGGGAAGGCGCACCGAAGTGGGCGAGCACACGGTCCAGATCCGGCTCCTCGACGAACAGGACTTCGAGATTCTGGGCGGCAACGGCAACGTCACGTTCGCCGAGCCGCCCGCGGGCGTCACGGAGATCGAGGCTGGCGCGATCCTCGTATTCGACGTCCCGTTCCCTCACGCGGGACCATATCGTTTCGAGATCACGGTGGACGGCGAGAAGAAGGCATCCGTGCCCGTGACGGTATCGCAGCTCCCGGCGCCGGCGCCCGGATGATCACAGCGACGCACTTACAACGTAGCGTCGTAGCCTCGGTTAACGGCCCTTACCACTACGCCGGACTCCCGCTTCTCCTGCTCCTCGCGGCGGTCGCCCTGGGTTGGAATCTGAGCGGCTACCCGCTGCTCGATCCCGACGAAGGCCGCAATGCCGAAGTCGCGCGGGAGATGGCGCGCTCGAACGAGTACCTCGTGCCGCACCTCGATGGGCTGCCCTATCTCGACAAACCGATCGTCTACTTCGCCGCATCCGCCGCGCTGATGGAGCTGCTGGGACCCACCGAGAGCGCCGCGCGGCTCCCGGCCTACGTTGCGACGCTCGCAACGATCGTCCTGCTCGTGGGATTCGCGCGCCGCCGCTGGGGGGCGGATGCGGGCTGGCTCGCCGGCCTCGCCTACGCCACAATGGTGCTGCCTCTCGTGTACGCACGCACTGCGATCTTCGACAGCACGCTCACTCTTTGCACGACGGCCGCGATTCTCTGGTTCTTCGAGGAGCGTCCTACGCCCGCGTGGGCGGCCATGGGTGTCGGTGCGTTGACGAAGGGCCCGATCGCGCTCGCGATCCCGCTGCTGGCGCTCGTGCCGTACGCCCTCGCCACGGGTACGTCACCGCGCCGACTCTTCCCTGGGCGCGCGCTCGGCGTGTTCCTCCTCATTGTCCTGCCGTGGTTCATAGTCGTGAGCGTCCAGATCCCTGAGTTCCCCTATTACGTCTTCGTCCGGGAAACGCTCGAGCGCGTGACGACACAGAGCTTCCATCGCACCGCCCCCTTCTGGTACTACCTGCCGATCCTACCCTTGGCCGCGTTTCCCTGGATCGTGCCGGCGCTGGCGCGGGTGAGGCAGTGCCGCGCCCTCTGGGATGCCCGGCGTGCCCCGCAAGCCCGAGAGCCGCTGCTGCTCGCATGCTGGATGATCGTGCCGCTGCTGTTCTTGACGGTGAATCAGTCCAAATTGCCGCAGTACCTGCTGCCGCTAACGCCGGTGTTCGCGCTCGCCGCCGCGCGGAACATCGTCGCCGGTGGCCTCGAGGCGGGGTGGCGGGCCTATGCGGCTGCAGGGGTCGCGCTCGGCGTCGCGCTCGTCGCCCTCACGCGTTGGATGCCGGCGCCGCTCGACCTCACGCCGGAAGAGAAGGCGGCTATCCCGCCGACGGCGCTCGCCCTTGGGGTCATACTGCTCGCCTCCACCGCGCTCGTGACGCTCGGCGTGCTGGGCAGACGACTGCGGGTCGGAGTTCTCGGCTATGCGATCGTGGTGTCCGCGATTCCGTTCGTGAGCGGCCGGCTGCTTACTGCGGTCGCGGAGGACCGGTCCGCCGCCTCGCTCGCCCGCCCAATCGCCGCATCGCTCGCCCGCGTTCGCGAACCGGGGACGGTGCTGGCGATCCTCGCCTATCCGCCATCGCTGCCCTTCTATCTGGGGCGGACGGTCGCCGTCGCGACTGCCACGGGGGTTGAGCTTACGAGCACATTCATCGCCGACCACCACGAGCGATACCGCACGACGGCGGCGTCACCGCTGCTCCCCGCCGGCTACTGGCGCGAGGCTCTGGCCCGCTGCCCGGTGCCCACGGTCTTCGTGGCCACCGCCGCGAACCGCGAAGCCCGCTCGACGCTCGCCGCGGCGCTCCCGCTGCTAGCCGCCGATGGCCATTACGCCGCATACGGTCCCTGCATCCCCGCCCTCGCCCCCGCTCCCACGCTCGCTCCCTCCCCGCCGCGCGGACAGGGGGAGCGGGGGAGACGGGGACGGAGGGGGGGGGAGCCGCGACCGATGCGGCACGGCCCCTCTCCGCACCGCGGAGAGGGCGCCGGGGGCTGAGCGCGGGTATGTGCGGCATCTTCGGCGCGGTCTCGCTCACGCGTAGACCGCTGCGTCACCCCGGCTGTCTCCGAGCGATGGCCGCGGCGCTCGCGCACCGCGGGCCGGACGGCGAGCGGATCGTGGGCCACGAGCTGGCTGGAGTGGGCGCGCGTCGGCTCGCCATCATGGACCTCACCACCGGAGACCAGCCCTTCCAGAGCCCGGACCGCTCGGTCTGGATGGTATGCAACGGGGAGATTTACAATGCGCCCGCCCTGCGCCGCGAGTGCGCCGCGGCGGGCTACCCCTTCCGATCGACCGGCGACATCGAGACCATCGTCCCGCTGTACGCGCGCTTCGGCCCGGACGCGGTGAGCCGGCTCGAGGGGATGTTCGGGCTCGCCGTGTGGGACGATCACGCGCGCCGCCTCATCCTCGCGCGTGACCGCGCGGGTGAGAAGCCGCTTTTCTGGACCGAGATCGACGGCGAGCTGCGCTTCGCCTCCGAGATCCAGGCGCTGCTCGTGTACCCCGATCAGCCGCGGCGCGTCAACCCGGTCGCCGCGTCACTCTACGCCGCGCTCGGCTATGTCCCCGGGCCGCACACCATGTTTGCGGGCATTTCCAAGGTGCCGGCGGCGCATCTGCTCGTCGCCGACGACACTGGTCTCTCGGTCCGGCGCTACTGGGACCCTGCGGCCGCCGCATCGCGCGAGCCCGGCCCCACCGGACCCGCACAGCTACGCGACGCGCTGCTCCACGCGGTCGAGCGGGAGTTGATGTCCGACGTCCCCGTGGGCGTGTTCACGAGCGGCGGGCTCGACTCGTCGCTGCTCGCCGCCGCCGCGGCCCGCGTCATGACGGGCGAGAAGATCCACACGTATTCGGCCCGGTTCGTGGAGCCCGGCTACGACGAGAGCCCGCATGCCGAGGCCGTCACCCACCACATCCGGACGATCCACCATGTCGTCAGTGCCGACGAGCCGGCGCTCGAGCGGGCGTTCGCCACCGTGACGCGCGCGCTCGCCGAGCCGATCGGCGACCCCGCCATCCTGCCGACGTATCTCCTCGCGGAGGCCGCCCGCGAGCACGTGAAGGTGGTGCTGTCGGGCGAGGGCGCTGACGAACTGTTCGGGGGCTACCCGACCTACCTGGGCCACCGGGCGGCGCGGTTTTATCTGTGGCTGCCACGGCTTGTACGCCGCGCGCTGCGCTCGGCCGCGGACGGGCTCCCGACGTCCACCGGCAACGTGACGCTCGAGTTCCTGCTCAAGCAGTTCACGGCTGCGGCGGAGCTACCCCCACTCGAGCGCCACCTCACCTGGTTTGGCGCGCTCGGACCTGATGCGCACACCGTGACAGAGGTCGCGGGCGCGCTCGCCTCCTTCCCACGGGGCGACCCGCTCAACCGCATCCTGTGGCTCGACTTCCTCACCTACCTACCCGACAACCTGCTCGTGAAGGTCGATCGTGGCACCATGCTCGCATCGATCGAGGCGCGCGCGCCATATCTGGACCGTGAAGTGATGGAGCTCGCGCTTCCGGCGCCGTCGGCACTCAAGGTGCGTGGCTTCGGCACCAAAGCGATATTAAAGGAAGCCGCGCGCGGGCTCGTGCCGGAGGACGTGATCCGCCGCCGGAAGCGCGGCCTGTCGGTGCCCGTGGCCCGGTGGCTCAATACGGGACTTGCGTCCCTCGCCGACCGCCATCTTGCGGAGCCCCGGGTGTTTCCGAACGCGCCGACGGCGCGCCTGCTGGCGGAGCATCGCGGCGCGCGGCGCAACAATGCCCGCAAGCTCTGGCCCATCCTCATGGCCGAGTTGTGGGCGGAACGATGGGGTGTGGAAACGGATGGAGCCGGTAACCCCGGGCCGGCGCCCGGGGTCAGTGAGGCGACACCCGTGCGAACCAACTAACCCCGGGCGCAAGCCCGGGGTTAGGGCCGGGCGCAAGCCCGGGTCAGGACCGGGCGCAAGCCCGGGG
>DATDFP010000313.1:0-9951 GCA_036522535.1 Gemmatimonadales bacterium | reverse complement strand
CGGGGACGAACGGCTCGCTCACGGGGACCTCGCCCCAGACGGTGAACCACGGCTCCGACGGCAGCGCGGTGACGGCGGTGCCCAACGCGGGCTACCACTTCGTCCAATGGAGCGACGGGGTGCCGACCGCCTCGCGCACCGAGCTGAACGTGACGGCGAACGTGAGCGTCACGGCGAACTTCGCCATCAACCAGTACACCCTGACCTACACGGCGGGGACGAACGGCTCGCTCACGGGGACCTCGCCCCAGACGGTGAATCACGGGGCCGATGGCAGCGCGGTGACGGCGGTGCCCGACCTGCACTACCACTTCGTGAACTGGAGCGACGGGGCCACAGCGAACCCGCGCACCGATCTGAACGTGACCGCGAGCCTCAGCCTCACGGCGAACTTTGCGATCGACACCTACACGCTGACCTACGCGGCGGGCGCGCACGGCACCCTGAGCGGGACGTCGCCGCAGACGGTGAATCACGGAGCCGATGGCAGCGCGGTGACGGCGGTGCCGGACCTGCACTACCACTTCGTGAACTGGAGCGACGGGGCCACGGCGAACCCGCGCACCGATCTGAACGTGACGGCCAACGTGAGCGTCACGGCGAACTTCGCGATCGACACCTACACGCTGACCTATACGGCGGGCGTGAACGGCTCGCTCACGGGGACCTCGCCCCAGACGGTGAACCACGGCTCCGACGGCAGTGCGGTGACGGCAGTGCCCAGTACGGGCTACCACTTCGTCCAATGGAGCGACGGGGTGCCGACCGCCTCGCGGACCGATCAGAACGTCACGGGCAACATCAGCGTCACGGCGGACTTCGCGATCAACCAGTACACCTTGAGCTACACGGCGGGGACGAACGGCTCGCTCACGGGGACCTCGCCCCAGACGGTGAACCACGGCTCCGACGGCAGCGCGGTGACGGCGGTGCCCAACACGGGCTACCACTTCGGCGCCTGGAGCGACGGGGTGACGACCGCCTCGCGCACCGAGCTGAATGTGACGGCCAACGTGAGCGTCACGGCGAGCTTCGTCATCAACACCTACACGGTCACGCCGTCGGCTGGTGCCAACGGGAGCCTCAGCCCGGCCACGCCGCAGACGGTGACCTACAACACCACCGCGGTCTTCACGGTCACGCCGGCCACGGGCTACCACATCGACGCAGTAACGGGCTGCGGGAGCTCGCTGGTGGGTAACATCTATACGAGCGAGCCGATCACCGCCCACTGCACGGTGACAGCGAGCTTCGCGATCAACACCTACACCCTGGCCTATACGGCGGGGGCGAACGGCTCCCTCACCGGGACGTCGCCGCAGACGGTGAATTACGGCTCGAGCGGGGCGGCGGTGACGGCGGTGCCCAGTACGGGCTACCACTTCGTCCAGTGGAGCGACGGCGTGACGACCGCCACGCGCACCGATCAGAACGTGACGGCCAGTATCAGCGTCACGGCGACCTTCGCGATCAATACTTACGCGGTGACGCCGGCGGCCGGCGCCAACGGCAGCCTCAGCCCCGGCACGGCGCAGACGGTGAACTACGGCGCCACGAAGGCCTTCACGGTCACGCCGGCCACGGGCTACCACATTGACCAGGTGACGGGCTGCGGCGGCACGCTCGTGGGCAACACCTACACCACCGGGGCGGTCACGGCCGACTGCACGGTCACAGCGAGCTTCGCGATCAACACCTACACGGTGACGCCGTCGGTGCCTGGCGGGCACGGGAGCCTCAGCCCCGCCGCCCCGCAGACGGTGAACTACAACGCTACGACGGCCTTCACCGTCACGGCGGCGACCGGCTACCGCATCGCCACGGTGAGTGGCTGCGGCGGCACGCTCGTGGGCAACACTTACAGCACCGGGGCGATCACCAGCAACTGCACGGTCACGGCTGGCTTCATCGAGAATCAGCCGCCGATTGTGTCGAACACGCAGGCGCTGCCGGTGGCGGTCAACAACACGGGCACTGTCACAGCGTCGATCAGCGACGCCACCACCGGCGGCTCGGGGATCAGCGGCGCCTACTACACCGTCGATGGCGGGACGACGCACTACCCGATGAGTGCCGCGAGCGGGTACGCCTTCGGGCAGGTGACCATCAACGTCACGGCCTCGATTACCGGCTTGACCACGACCGACGTGAAGCAGATCTGCGTGTACGGTACCGACGCCGCCAACAACAGCAGCCTCGGGGAGTGCGTGCTCCTCGCGGTGTACGATCCGAAAGCGGGCTTCGTTACCGGCGGCGGGTGGATCATGTCGCCCGTGGGGGCGTACACCATCGACCCGACCCTCTCGGGCAAGGCGACATTCGGCTTCGTCTCCAAGTACGTGTCCGGGAAGACGGTCCCGACGGGGAACACCGAGTTCCAGTTCCATGCCGCGAACATGAACTTCAGCAGCACCGTGTACGAATGGCTGGTGGTTTCCGGGCCCATGGCCCAGTACAAGGGTTCGGGCACGATCAACGGAAGCGGCAACTACGGCTTCCTGCTCAGCGCGGTGGACGGCAACTTGGCCGGCGGTGGGGGGAGCGACAAGTTCCGCATCAAGATCTGGGATAAGGCCACCGGGAACGTCGTCTACGACAACATGCTGGGGGCGTCCGACACCAGCACGCCGACGACGGTGATCGGCGGCGGGAGCATCCAGATCCAGACCAAGTAGCTGAAAGACTAGACGCACAGACGCAGCAGACGCACAGGGGTGAACAGAGAGCGGTGGTCAGGGATGTCTCCCGGCCACCGCTCGCTGTTTCCCTTGTGGGCGACGCTCCCCGCGGTTTCGGGCATCAGCACCGAGAACCCGGCGGATGACCTTGTGCCAGACATCCATGTGCGACGCGGACGCGCCGCTCCTGTGGCACCGCCTTGATGCGCGCGTCTCTCACCCGCCGGGCACCGGCACACGACATCTCTAAGTCGGGTCTGGTGATAGCTCTTGGCGACCCGTGGCCTGGAACCTGCAACCCCGCCGGAGCGATGGCATCCTACACGCAGCGGAGTCAGTGGCAGCGGCGACGGGCGCTCGATCGACGGCGCGGTCTCGGTCGGCGCATCGTGCGCGACCGGCGACGGGAGGACCTTACCGTCTCTGCCGACCGCCGCTGCGGCGTGGAGCGCCGCTCCGCCAGGCCCCGTCGCTCGAGCGTGGAGCGCCGGCGGGATCGGGACGCGTGGGGCGCCCCATAGAGCCGGGAAACGACAGGGTCAAGTCCTGCAGTCGTCAGAGCAGCTGCAAGACGCCAACCCGCAAGCGGTCTTCAGTCGCCAGCCGCCAGTCTTGACGAACTGGCCTCTAGCGGCGGTCAACGGCTTGCGACTTGGCGTCTGTCAACTTCCCTGGAGACTAAGGGCCAGCGTGCTGGCGACTCCTAACTCTCACATCGCAACCTGCACAACCCGATCCTTCCCTCCTCGCTTTGCCTCGTACATCGCCTGATCGGCCTTGCGCAACAGTTCGTCGGTCCCGGCCTCGGTGCCCGTGACCGATACGACGCCGATGCTGGCGGTCACGGGAGGCGTGCCACGGAACACGGTGCGGATGCTCGTGACGAGACGGGTGGCGGCGCCGTGGGCGACGCTCCCCTCGGTCTCGGGCATGAGCACCGCGAACTCGTCCCCTCCGAGCCGCCCCACGCTGTCCGCCTGGCGCACCGCCGCCCGCATGGCGTCCGCCACCAGGCGGAGCACGGCGTCTCCGGTCGCGTGGCCGTGCGCGTCATTCACCTGCTTGAAGTCGTCGAGATCGAGGTAGATCAAGGCGAGCGGGCGCCCGTAACGCCGGTTGCGGGTCAGCTCCTGGGCGAGCTCGCCGGAAAACGCGCGCGCGTTCAGGACGTTCGTCAGCGGATCGCGGGTGGCGAGCTGCTGGAGCTGCGCCTGAGTGCGCTTGAGCTGCGATAGGCCGGCGATCGCCACGCCCACGACCACGAGGTAGGTGAACTCGTTGACGGCGCGGGCGATGAGCGTCGTATCGGGCGGCATCTGGTCGAGGCCGAGCAGGAGGCGCAGCAGGGAGGTCGCGCCCGCGAACGTGATCCCCCAGAACAGCCCGTCGTGCCAGGCCACGAGCAGTACCGGAATCACGAAGAGGATCCCGAGCCGGAAGTTCAGGGGCGCTATCAAGTTGACCCAGTAGATGAGGCCGACGAGCGCGACGCTGGCGATCAGTCGGACGGTGCGGGCCACCTAGAACGGCGCCTCGGCGACGTGGTACGGATCGTCGAGCACGAGCGCCTGGAGGGTCTCGCCGGGGGCGACGGAGGGGCGATCCTCCGGGACGATCAAGAGCGCGTTGGCGCGTGCCATGGACGTGAGGATGCCCGAGCCCTGGGGGCCCGTCAACCGCGCGACGAGAACGCTGTCCCTTCCATCCCCCCCGTTTCCCTCTTCCGGCCTCACGACCGCCCGGAGAAAGTGTCGCAGCCTCGGGCCGAGCGTGATCGGCTCGCCCACCGAGACGGGCACCGTGCGGCGGAATGGAAGCGGGTGGCCAAGCATTTTGCGGATCGCCGGCCGGACGAACAGCTCGAACGTGACCATGGTGCTCACCGGGTTCCCCGGGAGCCCGATCCACGGCTTGCCGTCGAGCACTCCGAACCCGACGGGCGCACCGGGACGCATGCCGATGCGCCACAGCTTGATCTCGCAGCCGAGCTCGGTGAGGACCTGTCGCATGAGATCGTGCTCGCCCACGCTGACGCCCGCGGTGGTGACGAGCAGATCGGCGTCCCGGGCGCCCGCCAGGTGCTCCCGCAGGCTCTCTCTGGTATCCCGCGCCACGCCCAGGTCGATGGGGACGGCGCCTGCCCGTCGGATCATTCCGAACAGGGTGTAGGTGTTGGATGTGGCGACCTTCTTGCCCGCGAGGATCTCCGCCGCGCGGTCCACGTCCACGATCTCGTCTCCCGATCCCATGAAGGCGACCCGCGGTGCGGGCCGCACGAGCGGGGTGGCGTGCGCGATCGAGGCAAGCACACCGAGCTGCGCGGGCCCGAGCTCCGTCCCCGCCGGGAGCACCAGGTCACCCCGCTTGATATCCTCGCCGCGCCGGCGGAGGTTCTTCCCCGCGTCACGCGCGTCCTTCACGGCGACCTCGCCGCCGTCGAGCGCCTCCGTGTCCTCCTGGCGGATGACCCCGTCCGCCCCCGCCGGAAGTGGCGCGCCCGTGAAGATGCGCGTCGCTTCGCCGGGGCCCACGGTCTTCTGGGGGAAATGGCCGGCGGGCACCGTCTCGACCACGCGTAGCCGCACGGGACGTTCCGCCGCGGCGCCCCGGACGTCGGCGGCGCGCGTCGCGTAGCCGTCCATCGCCGAATTGTCCCAGGCCGGAAGGTCGATCGGGCTCACGATGTCTTCCGCGAGCACCAGGCCGAGCGCCTCGCGGAGCGGCCGGCGCAGCACGCCGAGCGGGGCCACGTGCTCGAGGATGGTGCGCGCCGCTTGGCTGGGGGTCAACATCTCATGGTACGAGGATTCTGGCGTGGTCCCACGCAAGGCTTGCGAGCGTCACGAGCCAGGCCGTGTCCGAGAAACGGAAGACGGGAAACGCGGCGCGGTACTCGGCGTTGTCGGTGACCATCGCCACCCAGTCGGCCGGGTTGTGGACTGCGGGGTCGAAGATCGGATCGGGTCCGGCGGCGACCCGGTAGACCTCGATCTTTGGCAGCGGCGCCCGCTTGAACCCTTCCACGAGCACGATGTCGCCGCCATCCAGATAACGTCGGGCGAGCGCGAGCGGGTCCGCCTCCCGCTCGGTGCGTTCCCACAGCACTCGCTGGCCCGGGCCCTCCATCAGCACGCGCTCGGCCTTCCCCTCGTGCCAGTGCCGCCAGCTGTCTTTGCCGCGCTGGTCGGTGTCTGCCGGATGCGTCCCGTGCTTGATCGTCATCACGCGGAGCTTGCGTCGTACCAGCTCCCCTGCGAGCGCCACCAACACCGTGGTCTTCCCGGCGTCTTTCCGGCCGATGATCGAGATCATCCGTGTCGCCGCCACGCCGCCTCCGCCCGCTCCAGGTCTTCCGGGGTGTTCACATTGAAGAACAGGACGTCCGGCTCGCCGAACTCCCGCACCCGCTCGAGTGGTAGTGTACCGACCTTGACCTCGGGGTGGAAGCCGATCGCCTTCAAATCCCCGCGCGCCAGCCGGCGCTCGATCGCCGGGGCGCAGGCCGGCCCGTAGACGGCGCACAGCGGCTCGACTCCCCGCTTGCCGTCACTCTCGGGGAGGAAGGCGTCGTAGCCTGCGGAGCCGTCGACCAGAGCCCGGAGCAACCCCGGCGTGACGAACGGCATGTCCCAGGCGATGCACAGCACCGGCCCCGCCCCGGAAACGACCGCCGTGTAGATGCCGCCGAGGCTGCCGCACCCCGGCCGGACATCGGGCACGGTGTGGAGGTCTGGGCGCCAGCCCGGGCCGTCGGGTGCGTTGGCCACCAGTAGCGGCGGCGCGCCGGTGACGCCACGCACGGCGTCCACGACGCGGTCGAGGATGCGCCGCCCGCCGAGCTCCACCAGTCCCTTCGGGCGCCCACCGTAGCGACGGGCGGCGCCGCCCGCGAGAACGGCGCCGCGCAAAGTCACACCTCCAGCAGCCGGTGATCCGTCATCAGGCATCGGTCCATGACGAACGGAATGCCCGCCGCCGCGGCGCGGCGCTGCGCCGCTTTGTCCACCACACCGACCTGGAGCCAGATCAGCCGCGGCCTGATGCCGATTGCCTCGTCCACGATGGGCCCGGCGAAATCGCTGCGCCGGAATACGTCTACGATGTCGATCGGGTGCTCGTGGGCCGCGGCTGTGAGCGTTGGATAGCCCCGCTCGCCCAGGACGGTGTCGTGCTCGGGATTCACTGGCACGATCCGGTAGCCCGCTGCCTGGAGATACTGCGCCACCTGGTGACTCGGCCGCCAGGGCTTGGGGGAGAGTCCAACGACCGCGATCGTTTTGGCTTCCGCGAGGAGGGCGCGCAGCGCCTCCGGGCTCATGCCTCGGGCCGGTGGATGTGCGGGGCGCCGCTCACAGCACGCCCGACGAGCACCATCCCGGATCGCCGGGCGACGGTGAGAGCGAGCGTCGAGGGGACGCTGGGCGTGGCCACGTACGCGAGCCCGGCGCGCGCCGCCTTGTAGGCGAGTTCGGCGGAGATGCGCCCGGTGACGAGGAGGCCGCGGCCCCGAATCGGCTCGCGCGCGATCACCGCCGCGCCGATCACCTTGTCCACGGCGTTGTGGCGCCCGATGTCCTCCGCATGGAACAACAGCCGCTCGCCGTCCGTGAGAGCCGCCGCGTGGATCCCTCCGGTCTCGTTGTACCGCTCGCCTCGCGCGAACAGGTCCTTGAAGATGACGCGCAACTTTTCCGGCGCTGGCGGCTCGCCGCGGGCGGGCGCATGTTTCACGACGTGCGGGTCGGCCAGAAACGTCGAGACCGCGCCGCACCCCGACGCCAAGACGCGCCTGCGGTTCTCGGCCTTCACGAACGCGATCCGCTCCGGCTTCACCTCCGCCCAGAACCCCAGGTCCGTCGCGCAGGGGCGCAACTTGACCAGATCACCCAGCGTCTCGATGTAGCCCTCGCCATGCAGCCACCCCGTCGCCAGCTCTTCGAGCTGGTCGGGAGTGCACATCCAGGTGACCGCTGGCTCGCCGTTCACCTCGAGCCAGACCGGCATCTCCTCGACCACAGCCGACTCGGCCAACATCCGGCCCCGCCGGGAGCCGGGTTGGTGAGGTGTCACTAACGCCGGGCGCGGGCCCGGGGACCCTGAGTCCTCACCCCCTGGCCCGCTCTCCGTTGCGGAGAGGGGGGGTGTCGTGAGTCCCCCCTCTCCCAAAGGGAGAGGGGGACAGGGGGTGAGGCCCAACTGGGGGGACTTCGTGAGTTCTCCGTCTCTCGAAGGAAGAGGGGGATAGGGGGTGAGGCTCGGGCCCGGCGTCAGTGGATCACGGCTCACCGAAATACTCCGAATAGATGTGCGCCCCCTCCTGCATGCGCACCGCATGCAAGGTCACGCCCGCTGGCAGGCGCGGGGCGAGCTTCTCCCATGCGTACACCGCAAGGGCTTCGCCCGTGGCGAGACGCTTCCCCTCGGCGAACTCGGGCAGGGCCTCGTTGATGCTCTTTCCATCGAGCGGCCGTACGAGCGTTTCGTCGAGCAGGGCATCGAGCACCTTCAGGTTCATCACACCCCCCGCCTCCGGTGCCAGCCGGCCCCTCACAGTGACGCGGCACTGGTAGCGATGGCTGTGGCCGCTGGCGGCTTTGCCGAACTCCGCGGCGTTCTGCTGCGCTGACCAGTCGGCGCGCCGGATCTCATGGCTCGCCGTAAACTCAACGATACGGGTAAGATAGCTGATCGGCATGGCTCATCTTAACTAACACCAAGACGGTAGAAGGCGGTAGAGGACGGTAGAGGGCTGTAGAGGAGAGGTCCTCACCGCCCTCGCTTGTCCAGGGACTTGTAAAGACGCCAAGTCAGGAATCCGGCCCTTCTACGTAAATCCTCCAGCGCTAGCCAGTCGACGATGTTCACCGCGGCGGAGAATGCTGCCCGACGCGCCTGGGACGTCAAACCGTAGAGTTCTTCCCTCGGGAACGCCTTCGTCACTCGGTAGGTCGCAACAACGAGCTTGTGGCACTCTTGCCATGCCTTCAGCCGCTCATAGGGTGGCATGAGCATAAGGTACAATCGCAGCTCGCCCGGGCCGGTACCCTTTCCAAGCGGAGCGTATCAAAACAGGGCGCTCCAAGTTGTTCCACCTCTACCGCCCTCTACCGCCCTCTACCGTCTTCTACCGCCCGTAGTTAAAACACCTTGACGGCGCTCGCCTTGAAGGCGAATACCACGGGGCTTCCGAGTGTGAGGCCGAGATCCCGCGCGGCCTCGTCGGTGACCACGGCCACGAGCTCGACGCCCACATCAGCGGTAACGTGGACGGCCCCACCGTGTCCCACGCCACCAACCGCAACGCGCTGATGGGCGAGGCGCGTCACCCGTCCTGTGAACACGTTCCGCGCCGAGGAAGGTGAGGGCGGGGGCTCCCGGCTCACGATGATGTCGGTCGGAGGGACGGCGAGAATCGCGGGACCGGACTTGTCGGTCATCGCCGCGATCTCGACTGCGCCTACGCGCGCGTGTTTCAGGTCGCCCGCGGTGGCGTTGGGCAGCTCGACGCGGAACAGGTTCTCCGGTGTCACGGTCGAGAGCTTTCCCTCGGCGAGCGCGCGAACGTCGTCCGCCCAGCGGTAGGCGTCTTCGAGCTGATGGGAAGCGAGGCAGACGGCAAGCGGCCGCCGCCGTCGCTCCTCTTCCAGGGCGTGGTACAGCGTCTGCGCCGCCGCGCGGTCGGCCGAGCTCGCCGGCTCGTCGAGCAGCAGGAAGTCCGGCTCGATCACGAGGGAGCGCGCCACGGCGACCCGCTGCACTTCGCCGTCCGACAGCCCATGCCGCTGGCGTTCGAGGAGTCGGGCGATTCCGAGCCGCGCGGCGACGCTATCTATCAACCTGTTCACCTCTGTGCGTCTGATCCCCCTTGCCCGTAGCCCAAACTCCAGATTATCGCGTACCGTGCCGCGGAACAGCATCGGGCGTTGCTCGACCAGGGTCACGCGGCGGCGCAGCCTGGCGTCGGGCCGCGCGCCGCGCCCGCTCGCAACGACCTTCCCGTCGAGCAGCACCTCACCCTCGGTCGGCGGCTCGAGCAGCGCCAGCATCCGCAGCAGAGTGCTCTTGCCCGCACCGTTGGGACCGACGATGGCGGTGAGCGCTCCCGGCGACACCGCGAACCGCTCGATGTCGAGCACCATGCGCCCGTCGTAGTGGTGGCGCACGCCCCGCAGCTCAAGCACGGCCCGGCCCGCTCACCCCGCTCCCCCCGCTGCCGCCGGCCCCACCCCGGCCCTGCAACACTTGAAGCCCGACGTTCACCATCAGGGCAAGC
>DATDFP010000312.1:0-9583 GCA_036522535.1 Gemmatimonadales bacterium | reverse complement strand
GTGTTCTACCAGGACCTGACGATCGCCGAGGCCGCGGCGGTCCTCGGCGTGGCGCTCGGCACGGCCCGCACCCATTACGAGCGGGGCAAGACGGCGCTGCGACGCATGCTCGAGGAGACCGAGCGATGACCAATGACCGGGATCGGGCGCTGCACGAGCTGTTTGGCGCCTTGCAGAAAGAGGCGGCGGCCGGCGCCCCGAAGTTTCATGACGCGCTCACGGGCGCCGCCCGCCGCCGCGAGCGGATCAGGCGGGCCCGCCGCCGGGTGGCGGGCATCACCGCGGTGGTCGCCGCCACAGCGCTCGTCCTCATGGTCGTCGCCTGGCCGATCACGGGCGGGAAGCGCGCCGACTTTGTGGACCTCGCCACGACCCGCTGGGAAGCACCGACGGACTTCCTGCTTCGAACCCCGGGCGCCGAGCTCCTGCGCGCGGTGCCGACGTTCACAACTGGAGGGAGGATTCACCTATGAAGCGCGCTCTTTCAGTCATCGTCGTGCTCGCCCTGCTCGCTGTTTCCGGCGTGCAGAGCCAGCAACCCCCCGGCGGCCCTGGCGGGCCCGCGAGCCCGCCTCGCCCGGACGACCCCCTCAGCCGGTTCCTGTTCCCGCCGGAGCTCGTGATGCAGCAGCAACAGGCCATCGCGCTCAAACCCGAGCAGCGCACGGCGATCACGCGGGCAATCAAGGAGTTCCAGGGCAAGGTCCTGGACCTGCAATGGCAGATGCAGGAGGAGACGGAGCGATTCGGAGAGCTGCTCGACAAGCAGTTGGTGGATCAGGCGGCGGCCCTGGGGCAGCTTGACAAGCTGCTCGCTGTCGAGCGGGAAGTGAAGCGCACACACATCGGTCTCTTGATCCAGATCAAGAACCAGCTCACGGCCGAGCAGCAGGCGAGGCTCACACAGCTGCGGGCGGGCGGACCTTGACTAGCGATGGTCCTTGGCCCGCCTTCCGCGCGGGACGACGACCTGCTCCGCTTGGTCTAAGGCGAGCGTCACGAACTCCCCCGCGTGCACCATCTGCCGGAGGCATTCGATATCCGGCGTGAGCACTCGATCGCCCTCCAGGGGGCCGACCTGCCGCCGGACACGGTCATATGCCATCCGGACGCCTCGCCCCGGACGAAGCGGTTTCAGGAATTCGAGCGCCTGCGTCGCGCAAAGCAGCTCGATCGCGAGAACATACTCGAGACATTCAACCGCGCGACGTGCTTTGCGCGCGGCCGCCATCCCCATTGAGACATGGTCCTCCTTATTCCCGCTCGTCGGGACCGAGTCCACGCTGGCCGGGTGGGCGAGCACCCGCATCTCGGCCAGGAGATCCACCGCGGCAACCTGCGCGATCATGAGCCCCGACTCGATCCCCGGATCGCGTGCCAGAAACGCCGGCAGCCCCGACGACTCCGGATTCAATAGGCGTTCGATCCGCCGCTCGCTGATACTGGCGACGTCGGCTACGGCGATCGCCAGGAAGTCCAGTGCCTGTGCAACCACCTGCGCGTGAAAGTTGCCCGCGTTGAGCACGACTCCGGCATCCGGGAAGATCAGTGGGTTGTCGGTGGTACTGTTCACTTCGATTTCGAGCACCTGCCGCACGTAGCTCAAAGCGCCGCGGGCGGCGCCGTGGACCTGCGGCATGCACCGTAAGGAGTAGGCGTCCTGCACCCGCGGATCGTTGTAGCGATGAGACTCCCTGATTTCCGAGTCGGCCAACAGGGCGCGCAGGCGCTGCGCGCTCGCGATCTGTCCCGGATGCGGCCGGGCCTCCTGGACCTCGGCACGGAACGGCTCGGGCGTTCCACGCAGCCCTTCCAGGCTCGTCGCGCCGGCGACCTCCGCGGTTTCCACGGCTCGCTCCGCAGCGAGGAGCGACAGGACCCCGAGCCCGGTGGTGGCCTGGGTCCCGTTGATGAGCGCCAATCCCTCCTTCGCCATGAGCTCGACCGGCGCCAGACCGGATCGCGCCAATGCGTCCCGGCTCGGAATCACCGATCCAGTCATCTCGACGTCGCCTTCACCGAGCAGCGCCAGCGCCACGTGCGCCAGAGGCGCCAGGTCCCCGCTGGCGCCGACGGACCCGATCTCCGGTACGACGGGATGGATCCCCACCCGCAGGAAATCGAGCAACCGCTCCACGACCTCCACCCGGCACCCCGAGTCGCCACGAGCGAGCGAGTTGGCCCTGAGCAGCATCATCGTGCGGACTTCGGCAGAGCTGAGCCGCTGCCCGACGCCGCTGGCGTGGCTTCTAATCAGGTTGAGCTGGAGCTCCTTGCGTCGCTCGGGTTGGATGAACACGTCCGACAGACGCCCGAATCCCGTTGTCACACCGTAGATGCGCTCGTTTTCCTGAAGCAACTCTTCGACAAAGCGGCGCGAGCGCCTCACCTTCTCCCCGGCCTCAGGGGACAGGACCAGATCGCGCTCATGCCCGAGCGCGACGCGCTGGACATCGTCCAGCGTCAACGCCTGTCCCGTGATTGAGATCATGACGACCCCGCCAGTGTCAGGTGTGCGTACCCTGGAGTCAACCCCCACCCAGGGAAAGGGGCACCAGATCAGGGCCTCGGGTCGCCGTTACGCTACCGTGACCCTGGCGTCATCAGCCCGAAACCGAAGTCCCGCAAAGTACGCCTCTGGCAACAGCGGCAGTCAGTATCCCGGCCGCGGGCGAAGTGTGACGGCCACTTCCCCCGACCGTGCGCCCCGGGGAGCGGTTAGCCCCGGGGTTTGGCGTTTGGGGCGCTCGGCCTCCAGGGACTCCCGGCGGGAACCCGATGCCGCAGGCTCGGCTTTTGTAGGGTCGAGAGCGACGAGGAGTTACCGGTGAGCGATTTGCTGTGGACCCTCCTTCACACGGCGCGCATCCTGGAGGAGTCCTTCGCGGGCGCGCTGCGCGAGGTGGGGCTGTCGCCCGCGGAGTACGACGTGCTGAGCGAGCTGGTGAACGCGGGGCATCTCTTGCGCCCGGGCGAGCTGGCCGCTCGCAAAGGTTGGCCGCTGCCCGAGGTCCGTGAACTGCTGGTCCGTCTCGAAGCGGGCGGGCTGGTCCGACGCCATGCCGGCATCGCGATCACGACCGCCGGCCGGAAGCGCCACCGGGCCGGTGCCGAACGCCTCGCCGCAGTCGAGCAGCAGGTTGCCGGCCAGGTGTCGGGTGCGGATCGTCGAGGCTTGGAGCGCGCGCTGTCGGTCCTCCGGGGTGAGCGCCGGAGCGAACCCGCCTTGCTCGCCTAGTGCCGTTCCAAAAGTTGGAACGGCACTAGCGGGCCAGCAGTTCGAGAACCCCCTTCAGCGCTGCGGCATCTCCGGCGCCGAGCAAGCTCATGATGGCCCGCTGCTCGGCGGCGAGGGCCCGCATCCCCTGGCCGTGCGCACGCTCCCCAACCGCAGTGAGTACGGCGCGCACGCTGCGCCGGTCATCCGGATCCGCGCGGCGGCGGACCAGCCCGTCCTTCTCGAGCCGGTCGACGAGCTGGGTGATGTTGGAACGCACGCAGCGCTGGCGCTCGGCCAGCTCGGAGAGCGGCATGGGCTCCTGTGCCTCGGCGAGGACGTGAAGCACCGCGAGCTTCGCCATGGAGAGCCCCGAGGGGCTAAGGGCCGCTTCGAGTCTCGCTTCCACGGCTCCGGCGGTCTCCAGCAAGGTGAACACGAGGGTGTTGGGAACGGGGCGGCGCGCGACCTTCGCTCGCGATTTGTTCATGGCTTCACCAATCCTACGCGCCGCCGGGCTGGCGGGTCAAGCCGCGTGCTCGGAACCGTGCGCCGGGGGATGCACCCTGGCCGACGCGGCGGCGCCGGCCAGGGTGACGACCGGTCAGAACGACAACGTCACGCCGCCCTGCCAGGCGATGTCGTGCTGCGTCTTGTCGAAGCCGTATCGGTCGAACTTGTAGACCACGTCCCGCCCCTCCGCGCGGATGCCGACGCGGCCCAAGCGGTATTCGACTCCTGCGCCGAAGTTGCCGGCGAACTTGGACCACGTGCTGTCCGACTCGATCTGATGGACGCTGATCGCGCCGGCTCCGCCGAGCACATACGGCGCGACCGTAGCCGACCCGGCCTGGAGTGGGTAACGCAACACCACGTCGGCGTCGTAGGTGAACTTGTTGAACTTGCCCCGGCCGGTGAGGGCGGCGCCGCGCAAGCTGTCCTGCGCCCAACCACCGGTCGCGCGGACGCCCAGGTAGTTGTTGAGCCACCCGGTGGCGTCGACCGACGCGGCCCAGCCGAGCCGCCAGTCGGCTGTGCCGGCGTCGTTCAGATTCGCCGCGCCCGACAGACCGCCGAACGACCCGCCGACCGTCACGCGGCCCGAGCTGGAACGCCCGACGCCGCGGATCACGTCGGTCGCCTGTGCGGAGAGCGCCGCAGGGATTGCCGCCCCGAACAGCGCGATGGTGCTGGAGAGGATGAAGCGTCGCAACATGACAGCCTCCACGAAAACAGGGTTGCACGGGGCTCGACCGCCCCGCACGAAAGGGACGCCGCCGCTAGGGTTCATGCGGCGTCAGTGACTACTCATCATCAGCACTTCCCTCATGCCGTCGCCCTCGCGAGGAGCACCGCCAGCGCGAGCCACGGCAGCCTCACAGGCCCGCCTCCCGCAGTGCGGCGAGCCGGGCCGGGGCGTATTGCGCCAGCAGCAGCGGCTCGAGGGCGCTCGAGCCGAGGCACCACCAGGCGCCGAGCACCCGAAGCTCCTGCAGGTACCCGTCGCGCGGGAAGCTCACCGTCACGGCGGGCGTCGCAATCCCGATCATGCTGCCATCCCTCTCGAGCTTGGTTAGTTGCTCACCGCTGTACGGTTCATCAATGCACTAGCTTGCCCCAAAGTTCCCGCCTGCGCCCGCGGGGGGAGGCTCGGGTCGGGCTCCCCGCGGCCTCCCCCACTATGTCGTCGTTCGGTGGAGCCCAGAATCGACAACGCGGTTATTGCGCAAGAGACGGCTGGAACCGCTCGTTAGATCAACCGTTCCTGCAAGTTTTCCGGGCGAGCAGCGAGCGAGCCGCGGGTGGCCGCCGATGAGCGGATCCCGGTCGCAGACTTGTGACCGAATTACGTGGGTGTGGAATCCCGCCGGACATCCCGGACGGGACGTCCACGTTCCGAACCGACGAAGCCCTCCGCGAACCCCAATACGGCACGACCGGTGATCCGCACGAGGCTCGGTGCGTCCGCCCCGTCTCGAGCTCCCGACGCACCGGCGCCCTTGAGTGAGAAAAAGCCAAACAGCGCGTCTCCGTCGCTCTCGACGCGGACCTTGGCTGGGAACCGGATCTGGACGTAGCCCATGAACGCCCGAACATCGATGGTCGTGAGGCCGGGCTCGAACGTGGCCCGGGTGAGATCGAGCTCCACGTAGCCCAGCCGGGCGCGCACCCTGAGCTCGCGGGGCACGACGGCCACGAGCTTCCTCTCCTGACCGGAGAACAGCGCGGTGATTTCCGAGCCGGCGGCCTGGCCCGCCCCGACCGACCGCGTTTCGGTTGCAGAGGACGCCGGAAGGTCTGCGATGATGGCGTCGAGCTCCCGGCTGGTCGTCGCCGCGTACACCCGCTGAAGCCGGGCCTCGAGCTCGGCTTCGGTCAAGTCGTCGTTGGCGAAGTGGCGAGTCAGTATCTCCACCACCCGCTCGCGGGCCGCGGGCGGGAGGAGCTCGGGGAATTGAGCGCCCCCGGGCGTAGTCATCTGACGACCCGCGGGCGTTGTCTTCGAGTGGGCATCAGGCCCCAATTGTACCCGTGCACGCCGCCGGTTGGGAAGTTCCAGCACGTTAAGTCGACGCGGCCAGCTCCGTGATGAGCGGATCCCCGGCCGCAGACTGCTGAACGAATCGTATGGACGGGTTGCGACCGATGATCGCACGAGCTCAAGCCCGGCCTCCGCTGCGGGTCCGTCCTGAAGGACGGCGGCCCGCCAGCGTCCTTCAGGACGCACTTGGGCCGAGGGCACCCTTCAGGGCGTCCAATCAATCCACCTCGGGACTCTTCCGGGGCTTTCAGCACCCTAGTGCCGTTCCAACTATTTGCGCCCACGGTTCCGACGCGCTTCGGGCCGTAGATGCAGCGCGTCACGGATCCGTATTTAGGCTCGACAAGTTGGAACGGCACTAGGGGAGGGTGAAGGCCACCAGCGCGTCACCGAGCTGAGTCCCGAGCTTGCCGTGGCCGCCCGCTGCGATCACGACGAATTGCTTCCCGTCGGGCCGGAGGCGGTAGGTCATCGGCAGTGCCTGGCCGCCCGCGGGGAGCCGCCCCTTCCAGAGTTCCGCGCCCGTCTCGACGTCGAACGCGCGCAGATAGTTATCCATCGCCGCGGCGATGAAGACGAGGCCGCCGGCAGTGATAATCGGCCCGCCGAAACCGGGCGTGCCCGCTACGCTCGTGCCGGGGAAGACATCGGCGGTCGTGCCGAGCGAAACGCTCCACCGGATCGTGCCGTTGGAGAGATCCACCGCGACGAGACTACCCCAGGGCGGCGGGTTGCAGGGGAGCCCCGCGGGCGAGAGCAGCGCCTGGCGGCTCATGCCGTACGGCGTGCCGTGCTGCGGGGACAGCTCGGCGCGGAACCGCCCCGGCGTGGCGGCGGCCGCCCGCTCGGTCCGCTCGTAATCGTCCCGCGGGATGAGGTGAATCTCCATCGGGAGGTTGTTGACGTTGGTGACGAAGAGCTGATGCTGCGGATCGAACGCGCCGCTGCTCCAGTTCATCCCGCCCACGTTCCCCGGAAACGCGATCGTGCCCCGCACGCTCGGTGGCGTAAAGACGCCCTCAGAGCGCAGCGCTTCCATCCGGTCCCGGCACGCGCGTCGAGTCTCGGGAGTCGGACCCCACGCATCGTCCGGCGTCAGGCGCTGCGGCACGAGCGGCGGGGGGGCGAGCGGGAACGGCTGTGTGGGTGATGCATGCTCACCAACGGCGTCGCTCTTGGGCACCGGCCGCTCGGCCACGCCAAAGAGGGGCTCGCCCGTCTCGCGATTCAGCACGAACAGGAGTCCGGTCTTGTTGCCCTGGATCACCACCGGCGTCGAGATGCCGTTGCGACGCAACCAGGCGAGCACGGGTTGGGCGGCATTATCGTAGTCCCACAGATCGTGATGCACGAGCTGGTACCCCCACACCAGCTCGCCCGTCCGCGCCCGCAAGGCCACGACCGAGTTCGCCCACTTGTCGTCGCCCGGGCGCCTGAAGCCGTGATAATCGGGGCTCGGGCTCCCGGTCGGCACAAACACGAGCCCGCGCTCGGCGTCCACGGATATCGTGCCCCAGGCATTGCCCGCCCCCGTAGGCGCGAGCGCCGCGGGGAGCGGATTCCAGGTCCAGCGTAGCGCTCCGCTCCGCGCGTCGAACGCCCGGACGACGCCGCTCGGACTCGCCACGCGGTCGTTATCGGCGATGCCCGACCCTACGATGACCAGATCACCGGCGATCGCCGGGGCGGAGGTTTCCTCGTACTCGCCGCGGCGAATGATGTTGGGAATTCCTTGCGCGAGGTCGGTCTGTCCCGCGGCGCCGAAATCGCCGCAGGGCCGGCCGCTCGCGGCGTCGAGGCTGAACAGGCGCGCATCAATCGTGGCGAGAAAGACGCGCCGCCGGCACGCGCTCCCCTCCACCTTGCCCGAATCGGTCCACAGGGCCACGCCGCGATTGATGAGGCCCTCGGAATAGTGAACGTGCAGATCGACTTTCGAGTCGAAGCTCCACTCCTCTTTGCCTGTCTCGGGGTCGAGGGCTATCACCCGGTTGAAGGGAGTCGTCACATACATCGTGCCGTTCGCGACGACGGGGGTAGCCTCGAAGGCGCTCTTCGGACGGTCCCCGCTGCCGTCTGACACGTCGCCCGTGTGATACTCCCAGGCGATCCGCAACCGCGGGACGTTGCTCCTGTTGATCTCGGTCAGGGGTGAATAGCGGCTCCCGCCGGCATCACCCCCATAGTACGGCCAGTCCGCCGTCGGACCGTCCGCGGGTGACGGTCCTGGGCGCCCGCACGCCGCCGCCGACGCGGCCCACGTGAGCGCGGCCAGCGCCAACGAGCGCCGGGCCGACCGCACCGGAGTCGCGCCTCCCCCTGGCCTCAGGACGTCTGCCCGGCTCCCCGGGCCGCCTCCGTCACCAGATCGAATGCCGCGAACATACCGCTCCATCGGGTCGCTCCTACCTGTTTGCGCAGCCGTGCTTGGGTCCGCTCCCAGTGCGGGCGGGCGCGTTCGAGCTGCCGCCGGCCCGCCGCGGTGAGGGCGAGGCGCTGCTCCCGCCGGTCCGGTCCGGGGACGGTGCGGATCCAGCCGCGGCGTTCAAGCGGCCGCAGGGTCCGGGAAAGTGTTGTGCTGTCGAGCGCCAACAAGTCGCCCAGCGTGCCCTGGGTGAGCGTCCCACGCGCGCGCCCCAAAACCTGCATCAGGCTGAACTGCGTGACCCGGAGACCGCTCGGGCGGAGCGCCTCGTCGTACAACTGCGTCACGGCACGCGCAGCCCGGCGCAAGCCGGCGCAGGCGCAGGGGAGCGCGAACACGGGGCGGTGCGCTAAGGGCTTGCTGCTCATGGTGACATGTATATGCATCGAGCGCAGCCCTGGTCAAGCGACGTTCTGGGGAACCATCACAGGAGCAGCCCCATTGCTTGAGGCGTACCTACATGTATATACATGTGAATCTGGGGGCACCGGGGGCCAGGCGATTGCCTTCCTCATAACGCATGGAGGGAAACGTGATCTGGATCGGCATCGCGTTCGGGGCGCTGTTTGCAACCGTCGTCATCTCTTATGTGGTCGAAGCAGCGCGGCCCGAGCCCGCCGCGCCCTCGCAGCTAAGCTGGGCGCCGGCGGTGCCCGTGCGCTACGTGGAGGTCGATGGCGCGCGGCTCCGCAACATCGCCACGGGCGAGGGGCCGGCGCTCGTTCTGCTGCACACCCTGCGCACCCAGCTCGACATGTTCCAGAAGATCATTCCGGCGCTCGCGACGCGCTTCCGGGTGTACGCGCTGGACTACCCGGGACACGGCTATTCCGACATCCCGCGCGCCACCTACGCGGCGGATTTTTTCGTGAACAGCGTGGCCACGGCCCTGGATCGCCTCGCGATCAAGGACGCCGTCATCGTGGGGGAGTCGATTGGAGGAAGCGTCGCGCTGCTGCTCGCCGCGAGGCGCAATCCGCGGGTGCAACGGGTCGTCGCCATCAACCCGTACGACTATGACCGTGGACGGGGCATCCGGCGGAGCTCCGCGCTCGCGAACCTGATCTTCGGTCTGAGCACCGTGCCCGTGCTGGGGGCGACCGTGGAGCGCCTCCGTAGCTACCCAGTCGTGAAGCGGATTTTCGAGGGCGGGGTCTACCGTAAGGAGGCCCTGCCGGAGTCGCTCGCCCGCGAGATGTACCTCGTCGGCAACCGGCGGGGCTACAGTCGGGCGTTTGCGTCGCTTGTCCGCAACTGGGGGAGTTGGGAAGCGGCACGTGCGGAGTACCCGAGCATCGACCGGCCGACGCTCCTCGTTTACGGGGACCACGACTGGTCCCACGAGGACGAGCGGGCCGCCAACGCCCGAGCGATTCCCGGCGCCGAGCTCCGGATCATC
>DATDFP010000311.1:0-6163 GCA_036522535.1 Gemmatimonadales bacterium | reverse complement strand
TGTGCACGGTTCGCGCGCAGATAGGCCGCCGCCGCCGTCTGAGCGGCGACCTCGACCGTCGCCCCGGCCTCCGCGCGGCTCCCGTCCGCCCGCGCCCCCGCCGCCCGTACCCGCGTGACGCTCGACCAGTCGAACAGCGTCTGTGTCGCCGTTACCCGGCCGTCGTAGTTGTTAAAGGCGGGGACCGGGTTCGGGAGCGCGAACTGGGGCGGGAACGGAATCCCGAGCGACTGGGAGTTGAAGTCACGGTTGACCCAGAAGCCCCCCAGCGCGAGGGACGGGAGCAGCGCTGCGCGCGCCTGGCTCACGCGGGCGTCAGCTTCCGCCGTGCGCAGCGTGGCGAGCGCCACGACAGGCGCCTCGCCGGCGGCGCGCCGCACGGCCTCCGCGAACGACAGCCGCAGCGGCCCAGTCGTCTGGGCTTCGGCCCTCGTCACCGAGACGGTCAGCCCCACGAGCATCAGGAGAAATGGGCGCATCACCAGTGTCCTATTCGCCGTGCTTCGCAATGCCGCTCAAGAAAATGTCGAGGTGACTGTCGATGTACTTCGCGACGTCGAAGTCTTCGCGCGTGCAAAGCGCGAACGAGTGGCGCCAGCTGGCGGCGTGCACGAGGGGCGCCATGGCGAGCTTCACCGTCACCTTCACGTCCACGGGCCGGAACTCTCCGTCCCTGATCCCCCGCTCGAGCACGCCCCCCATCAGCCGCTGGCCGCGGGTGACCACCTCGTCGTAGTAAAACCGCGCCAGCTCGGGAAAGTTCGCCGCTTCGGCCATCATCAGCTTGGGAATGCCCGACAGCCTCGTCTCCCCGATCAGCTCCCACCACGCCAGGAGCAGCCGCCGGAACAGGTCGGCGGCGCTGCCGCGGTGCTCGGCCACGAGCTGCTCGCCTTGCGCGATCGCCGGCACGATGGTCTCGCGCACCACCGCCTTGAGCAGCGCTTCCTTGTTCTCGAAGTAGAGGTAGATCGTCCCCTTGGTGACTCCGGCATGACGCGCCACTTCCTCGAGCTTCGTGGCCTCGTAGCCCCGCTCGACGAAGACATCGAGCGCCGCCGCGACGATCTCGGCCGGCCGGGCCTTCTTGCGGCGCTGCCACCGGGGGGGCGGCTTCGGTTTGCGCTTCGAACGAACGACGGCGTGCGGCACGGGAAAGCCCTCCAGAGTTAGTTACTGAACGGTAAGTAACTAACATGGGTTCCCGCATCGGTCAAGCGGGCGGCGCGGTCAGTCGGGCGCTATAAAGTAACTAAT
This sequence comes from Gemmatimonadales bacterium, assembly GCA_036522535.1. Lineage (GTDB taxonomy): Bacteria > Gemmatimonadota > Gemmatimonadetes > Gemmatimonadales > GWC2-71-9 > AG12. Next base: position 4,906 of record DATDFP010000311.1, on the reverse strand, counting down.
TGTGGCAAAGGTGGTTACATAATACTCGCGCCAGGGACCTCGCGGTAGAAGAAGATCAACCCCGTGCTGGGCGGCTGTACGCCTAGCTGACGCAGCATGGTGATGATCTGCCCCCGGTGGTAGGAAGAGTGATCCACCACGTGCTGGATCGTTTGCAGATACGTGTGCTGGTAGGAGCCGCCGGTCGTCGGCTTGATCGTGATCGTATCGGCGAGCCTGGAGTCGGTCAGCCCTCGCAAGAACCCGGCCCGCTGTCCTTCGACCTCTTCCCAGCGGGCGCGCGCGGCGGCGAGCGTGGCGAGGTCTTTCCCCTGGGCGACCGGAGGATTGGGCTTGCCGAGCCAGCGGTTGAGCCACAATTGCTCGGCCCAGACGATGTGACACAGCGTGCCGTGAATCCCGCCGTGGCTGCTCTTCAAGTCCCGCAAATACTCATCGGCGGGGAGCGGAGCGAGCGCGGCGAAGATCCGGCGGTGCGCCCAGGCATTGAAGTCGTAAAGTTCCCGCACTTCGGCGACGTTCATTGCCGCGCTATCTCGCGGGCGCGAGCTCGCCCGCGTCCAGCACGCTCCGCGCGATGGTCTTCCCCTCGACGACCTGGTCGTCCCCGATCAGCGAGTCGCGCACGGTGCTCCCCACCACCCGCACATTCCGGCCCAGGATGCTGTTCGCGATCACGCTTTCGGTGACGTAGCTCCCCGCCTCGAGCGAGACGTTCGGGCCCACGGTCGCATCATGGATCGTGACCCCGGCCTCGATGTAGACCGGCGGGAGGATGGCGCAGCGCGGGCATGGCCCCGCCGGGAGCCGGGCACGCCCTTGCTCGAGCAGGTGCTGATTGGTCTCGAGCAGCGTCTCCACCTTGCCGCAGTCGTACCAGCCGCCCACCGCGGCGGTGAAGAGGCGCCGGCCCCGATCCACCATGTACTGGAACGCGTCGGTAAGGTAGTACTCGCCGCCCTTCCCCGGCGGCTGGCCGAGCACGTGAGCGATCCCGTCGAACAGAGTCTTCCAGTCCTTGATGTAATACAGACCGATGTTCGCGAGCTTCGAAACGGGCTCGCTCGGCTTCTCCACGATCGTCGTCATGTAGCCGCGCCGGTCGGTCACGATCACGCCGAACCGCTGGTAGTCCTCGACTTCTTTCGCCCACAGGATCCCGTCGGCGTCGGCGGTCCGGATCAGCGAGAGATCCGCGTCGAACAGCGTGTCCACAAAGATGATGAGCACCGGGCCGTCCACGAACGACCGGGCGAGGTTGATGGCACCCGCGGTGCCGTCCAACGTCTTTTGCTCCACGAATCTCGCCGGGACGTCGTAATGCTCGACGATGTAGCGCTCGACGACGTCTTTCAGATGTCCGGTAATGACGATCAACTCGTCGATGCTGAAGCCCTTTACCGTGTCCATCACGTAATCCATCACCGGACGCCCCGCCACCCGGACCAGCGGCTTCGGGACCCGCTTCGTGAGCGGCAGGAGGCGTGTGCCCTTCCCCGCGAGCGGAACAATGACTTTCATCGCTACACCCTCCCGTACCGGTCGCGAAGCCGCACCACGTCGTCGATCTCGGGCGTAGACGCTTCCAGCAGATCGGCCGCCACCACGGCCTCGAATTGGTGGACCAGCTTCGGCCGGATGTGGAACGCTTCCCCCTGGTGCATTTGGCGCTCGATGAGCGTCTCACCTTGCTGGAGCCGGAGCACGATCTCCCCTGAAAGCACGTAGATCGACTCATCCTTCTGGTTGTGGTACTGGAGGGAGAGCACATGCCCCGCCTCGATGTGGAGGATCTTGCCGACGTAGCGGTCCGTCCTGGCCCAAATCAGCTCGTAGCCCCAGGGCTTCTCGACCCGATAGGGAAGGTCGGTCACGGGCGAACCCTAGTGCGGAATGTGGAATGCGGAATGCGGAATTGAAGTGGGAGTTCGTTGGCCGCGCGACGCCTCCCTGGAAATTCCGCATTCCGCATTCCGCACTCCGCATTGGATCATACAGGCGATGGCAGGCTCAGCCGCAGCGACGACGGGCTCGTGACGCACGCGGTGACGCACACGCCGCATCCCACGCACCCTTCCGGCTTGAGCACGGGGTGGCCACGCCCGTCGACCGCCAGCGCCCGCTCCCCGACCGGGCAGGCGCGCGCGCACACTCCGCAGGAGACTCCCTGAAACGTGATGCACCGCTCGGGATCGAGCTCGAGCACGCCCATGTGCAACCCCGCCCAGCCGTCCGCCGGAGGCACGAGGGCGCCCGTCTCGCAAGCGCGGGCGCAGGGCATCTCCTGGCATACCACGCACGCCTGAATCCCGGGATCGATCATCGGCGTTCCGGCCGCGAGCCCGGCGGCGGGCGGCGCGGTGATGATGGCATGCACCGGACAGACGTCGATGCAGTCGCCGCAGCGGGTGCAGGATGCCAGGAACGCGATCTCCGGCGCCGCCCCGGGCGGACGGAAATAGCGGCGCGGGGCGACCCGCGCTTCGGCACGGGTCGTCATCTCCCGCAGCAGCCTGTCGAATGCCTCTCGGAAGAAACCGCGCCGATCCCGCGCCGCGCCGTTCACCGGTCAGAAACTCGGCTCGAGACTCACGAGCCAACGGAAGGCGAACCGCTTCCCCGGCGGGCTGTAGTCGGGTGCCCGATCCCAGAGGTTCATCTCCACCGGAAACTCGGCACGCATGGTCCACACCAGATCACCGATTTGCTGCCGCGTCAGGATGCCGACTCCGAGGTCGTGCAACTGCGAATGCCCCTTTCCCGTCGGCGACGGGGTGACCGCCAGCGAATCGACCAGACCCACGTCGCCGAACCCCTCCAGGGCCACCTCACGCAAGATACCTCGTGCGCGCCGCAACACGGGACGGGCGACCTCCGTGTTCAGGGCCAGCGCCCAGCGGCCACCCAGGTCGCTCCGGAAGGCGCGCAGGTTGGCCCCACCCGGAGCCTGGTAGTGGAAGTCCGGACGCACGAACAAGGCGCCCCGGCTCCGCAGGAACGGGTTGGCGAACGTCTCGTACGGGTCGGCGCCGGCGATCGTGATACGACGCTGCTTCAACGGGCTGCTCGAGCCGAGGTACCCCCCTGCGAACACGCGCACACCCAGCCTCGTCCCGAGAAGAAAGGGCGCCCGCAGGCTCGCCTCGCCTGTGGCGCGGCCGAACGGCTCCACATCGTAGCGGTCCGCCGAAACCACGCCGACCCCCGGATTCCAGTACATCACGCCGCCCCGGGCCTCGAGCCGCGCCCGGACGAGGGCCGATCCCTTCTCGAGCGCCGTCGACACCCAGGGCCCCGCCTCCACCGTGCCGCCGTCGTCCCAGAGGCGTCGATCGAGGTAGCCCACGTCCGTGGTGGCCATCCACATGGCGGCAAAACCGACGTGTGGGTCCGCCCCGAACGCCAGATGGCGGCGCAGCGAGCGATCCACGGCGAGCGCGACGCCGGCGCGCCCCTCGACCGCCCACGCGGCGACGGTCGTTGCCGTGCGCGGCAAGGCGTGGCTCACCGGGTTGTTCCAGCGGGCGTAGAATCCGACACGATTGCCGGCGCCGTCCCGGGTGGCAACGCTGCCGAGCAGCAGGCCTCGATCGTAGCTCCCGAGGTAGTTGGATCGCTCGCGCAGGCCGAGCGTGATGCCGCCCAAATCGTTGTACCAGCCCACCGGGAGCCAGGCGCGCATCAGCCGGTCGCGCCGCGCACGCTCGCGGAACGGATCGTCCACGCGGATCTCCCACGCCGCACGTCCCACAACCGCACGCCGTTCCCAGTTGTCCAGCATGTTCCAGTCGTGGGCCAGGAGGCGCGGGTCGAGCGCCAGGCGACCGGGCTTCTGGGCGGTGGTGAACTCCACACGCTCGACCTCGGGCTGGCCCGTCGCGCGGGCGTAGATCGTATCCCCGCCTGCGTCGCCGATCTCGACCGGCATCCAGCCGTCCCCTCTGCGCTCGATGGTGACCGTTGTGCGCCACCGCCCGTCCGGAAGCCGCCGCCGCTCGACCCGCCGCAACCGGTAGTCGATCAGCACCGTGGCGTGTAGCCACTGGCCGAACAGCCACTTGAGGTCCTGGCCCGAGACCTCCTCGGCCACCTCACGGAACGAATCCTCGTCCACGTGCCTGAGCCGCCAGCGCGCGTAGTAGGCGCGGAGGATTCGGCGCATCGCGTCCTCGCCCACGACATAGCGAAGCTCCCGGTAGAACAGCAGCCCCTTCGTGTAGACCATGCGGTTGTACGTGTAGAAATCCCGGAAGCGCTCGCTCACCGTGGACACCGGCTCGCTCCAGCGCTCGAGGTCGAGCTGGAGCACGGTGACCTCGCTCGCGAAGAACCGCCCGGGTTCGCCGCGCCGCTCGAAAAACCACGCCTCCTGGAAGTCCGACAGCCCCTCATCGAGGAATGCCTCGCGCCACTCGTTGTTCGCGAGCATGCCCATCGTGTACTGGTGGCCCGTTTCGTGGATGATGAGTCCCAGATCCGGGGAATCGTTCATGATCACCATCGGGAACTCGGTGCCCCCTCCCTGCTCGATCCGGTCCACGTTGGTGAGCTGCGGCCAGGCGGACGTCCCGTACAGCGAATCGAGCCAGGCGAGCGCCGTTACGGTGCGCCGCAGCGCCACGCGGTCTCGGCCGCCCCAGGCGCCAGCGTGGCGCCGCTGATAGAGCACTCGCACCACGAGGTCGCCGTAGCGTCCCTCTTCGTACACGTAATCCGGGTTGAGCGAGAAGGCGAAGTGGTGGACCTGCTCGGCGTAGAATCGCACGCACTTACGCCCCCGCCCCTCCGCCCCGCACCGGGCGGTCAGGCGGACCGGCGGACGGTCGGTCGGCGAATTCCCCGTCCGCCCGTACCAGTCGCGTTGGTAGTCGATCCGCAGATTCGGATCGGCCTTCGCCCGCTCCCA
>DATDFP010000310.1:0-6099 GCA_036522535.1 Gemmatimonadales bacterium | reverse complement strand
CGCGGACGCGGCCGTAGGCTCGAAGCTGGAGCTGCGCCAGGTGGGCACCCAGGATTCGGCGCGCCTCCGGTACTTCGCCACACAGGGGCTGACCCCGGGAGTGCTGCTGGCGGTCACCGATCGCCAGCCGTTCAACGGCCCCACCACGATCGCATTGGTGCCCTCGGGCGATCGGCGGGTGCTCGGGCGGGAGCTCGCCCGGCTCCTCCTGTGCTCGGAAGTTCCGGTGCAAGAGCATGGCCACGCAGATCGCTGACGGCCAGTTCGAGCCGCGGCCCGCCGAAACGGGCTGGCGGCTTCCCCGGCTCACCCCGAGCCTCGCCGAGGTTTACCGCACCGTCCCCGTTGGGGAGGGCGCGTGGTGGCGCAAGGCCCTCGCCTTCGCCGGTCCCGGCTATCTCGTCGCCGTGGGTTACATGGATCCGGGGAACTGGGCGACGGACCTCGCCGGCGGCTCGCGGTTCGGTTACGCGCTGCTCAGCGTGATTCTGATCTCGAACCTCACGGCAATTCTGCTGCAGGGACTCGCTTCCAAGCTGGGGATCGTCACCGGGCGCGATTTGGCACAGGCGTGCCGCGATCACTTCTCGCGGCCCACGACCCTCTTCCTGTGGGTGGTGTGCGAGCTGGCGATCGCCGCGTGCGACCTGGCCGAGGTGATCGGGTCTGCGATCGGGCTGAACCTCCTGTTCGGCATTCCGGTGACCTGGGGTATCGCGATCACCGCGCTCGACGTGCTGCTGGTGCTGTTCCTCCAACACCGGGGCTTCCGGCTGCTCGAGGCGTTGGTGGTGGCGTTGATCGCAACCATCGCCGGGTGCTTCCTCTTCGAGATCATCATCTCCCAGCCCGAGCTGGGCCGCGTGGTGAAGGGATTCGTCCCGACGCCGTCGATCCTGTCGCACCCCGACCGCCTGTACATCGCGATCGGGATCCTGGGCGCGACCGTGATGCCGCACAACCTGTACCTGCACTCGTCGGTGGTGCAGACGCGGCGCTACGACCTGACCCCGGCGGGCAAGCGCGTCGCGGTGAAGTACGCGTTCCTCGACTCAACGATTGCGCTCTCGTTCGCCCTGTTCATTAACGCGGCGATCCTCATCGTCGCGGCGGCGACGTTCTACTCGAACGGGCGTACCGACGTCGCCGAGATTCAGGACGCCTACAAGCTGCTGACCCCGCTGCTCGGCGTCTCGGGGGCGAGCGCCGTATTCGCCCTCGCCCTGCTCGCCTCGGGGCAGAACTCCACCATCACCGGCACGCTGGCCGGGCAGATCGTGATGGAGGGGTTCCTCAACATCCGCATCCGGCCCTGGCTGCGGCGGCTGATCACCCGGCTCATCGCGATTGTGCCGGCGGCACTGACGGCTATCTTTTTCGGGGAGAGCGGGACCGCGAAGCTCCTCATCTTGAGCCAGGTGATCCTGAGCCTGCAGTTGTCGTTCGCGGTGTTCCCCCTGGTTCAGTTCACCTCGGACCGGGCGAAGATGGGCGAGTTCGTGAACTCCCGGTGGCTGAAAGCGCTCGCCTACTTCGTGGCGGTCGCGATCGCCTGCTTCAACGGCTGGCTCCTCCTGCAGACGGTGGGGGGGTGGCTTGGCTGATGTACCGGCGAATCCTCGTGCCGCTGGAACATTCCCCTGCCGACGAAGCCATTCTGGGCCACGTGCGCGCGCTCGCGAGCCGGCTCGGCTCGTCGGTCGTGCTGCTCCACGTCGCCGACGGCTGGGTCGCGCGGAACATCAAGGAGCTGGACCTGCGCGAGTCGGAAGAGATGCGGGAGGACCGGGCCTATCTCGAGACTGTGTGCGCGCGCTTGCAGGCGGAGGGGCTCGACGCCGACGCCGTGCTCGCCGCCGGCGAGCCGGCGAAGGAGATCGCCGCGGCCGCCGAGCGCGAGGGTTGCGACCTGATCGCGATGGCCACGCACGGCCACCGGCTGCTCGGGGATGTGGTGAAGGGGAGCACGGCGACGGCCCTCAGGCATGCAACGAAGATTCCGATTCTCATGGTGAGGGCGGAGAAGACATAAAAGACGTGGAAAAAGAGCGTGAAAAAAAGACGTGAAAAGAAGACGTGAAAAGAAGGCGTGAAAAAAAGGCGTCGTTTACGTCTCCTTTTCACGTTTCTTTTTCACGCCTCTTTTTCACGTCTTCTTTTCACGCCTCTTATGTTTATGTGCTCCTCGCCTGCTCCAACGCTCTCAGAATTGCCGACAGCCTGCGGTCTCTTGCTTCGCGTAATAGGTCGAGCTGCCCGCTGTACGCCCGCTCGACGCCGTAGGTGAGCGCGCGCTGTTGCTCGGGCTCGAGCTTGTCCCAGGTGGCGAGCTCCCGCCACCAGTCCTCGAAGCTCGCGAGCAACCGCTGCAGGAACACGGTCACGCCGCCGTCACCGGCCGCGAGGTGATAGGTGAGGTGCGGCCCGGCGGCGGCCCAACCGAGGGCCGGCCCCAGCGACACGGCGCGGTCCAGGTCGTCCACGTCGACCACGCCGCTCAGCACCAGATCGATGCACTCGCGCCAGACCGCGGCCGCGATCCGCCCCACCACGTAGCCCGGCGCGGGCTTCTTCAAGAGGACGGGCATGCGGCCGAGCGCGCGCAGGTACTGTTGTGCGCGCACGACCTGGCTCGGCGCGGTGCCCGTCCCCGGCACGATCTCCACCAGAGGAATCAGCTCCGGCGGGTTGAGCGGGTGCGTCACGACGCACCGGTCCTGGCGATGGCAGCGGGCAAACAGCTGCGTCGGGGGCACGCCGCTCGAGGAGCTCGTGAGCAGCGCGTCGGGCTCGAGCAGTGGCTCGAGGCTCTCGAACAGCTTCTGCTTGGCGATGAGGTCTTCGGTGATGGCCTCGATCACCCAATCGGCGTCCTTCACCGCCTGGAGCAGGCTCCGCCCCTGGTGAAGCTCGTGCAACCCGCGCTCGACGATCCCGATAGTGGCGCGCTCGAGCGCTACGAGGGCGCGGGCGCGCCGCGGTACGTCGGCCGCCGCCCGCTCCAGCTCCCGCGCATTGCTGTCGTAAATGGTCACCGGCCAGCCGGCCGACGCGCACAGGGCGGCCCAACCGCACCCGATGTCCCCCGCGCCGATCACCGCCACCTTGCGGGGCAGCGTCGTCACGCGGTAGCCCTTTCTGCAGTATCGGTCGTCGCCTTGGGGCGGGTCGCCCAGCGGAACACCCGCTCGGAGAGGAGCCGCCGGACCTGCGTCATGTCCACGCGCGTGGCCACCCGGACCAGCGCGCCCGCCGGATCCGCCCGGGTATGGCCGCGGTGGTCGTCGTCCGCCAGGTCCACGACCAGCCGCCGGTCCTCGAACACCAGGGTATCCGGTTTGAGCAGGACGGCGATCGGCAGCAGATCGTTCACAATGCAGCCGTCCAACCCTTCCTGCTGCTTGTGGAATTCGACGTAGAACCGCAGGGCGTCGCCGATCCAACGCGCCAGCACGGCACTGGAGTGGCTGAGCCGGGCGACTTCCTGCGCCTCGAGCACGGCCTCCCGCGTCACGTCGAGGCCCACCATCTCCGTGGGCAGCTCCGCCCGCAGCACGATGTCGAGCGCCTCGGGGTCACACCAGGCGTTGAATTCGGAGAAGGGGGTGGTGTTTCCCTGGGCGGCGAGGTTCCCCGCCATCGCGATGTGACGCCGGACCTTCGCCCGCACGAGCTCGGCATCGCGCCGTAGCGTGAGCGCGAGGCTCGTCAGCGGCCCGAGCGTTACGAGCGTCACCGGCTCGGGTTGCTCACCCAGCAGTCGCTCGAGCGGCCGCACGAATTCGAGGGCGAGCCCCGCGGGCGGCAGCTCGGCATGCCCCAGCCCCGATTCACCGTGCGTCTCTCGCGCCACAGTGAGCGCGCGCCGCAGCGGACGCCGCGCCCCGACGCCGAGCGTCGGGCGCCGTCCCGTCCGCCGCACGATCTCGACGGCGTTGCGGTACGCGTTCTCCGCCACGGTGTTGCCGTACGACACCGAGATCCCTCGTACGTCGAGCTCGGGTGAGCGCAGCGCAAGGAACAACGCCAGCATGTCGTCGATGCCGGGGTCCGTATCGATTATTACGGGAAGCGGGAGATGGGAGGTGGAATTCGGAAGCTCTGGCACGGCTGAACGCTAGGGAGCACGCACCTCCTTCGCAATAGTCTCGTGCAGCTCGCGGAATTCCGCCGCCCCGCCGAAGCCGAAAATGCGCTCGATGATTCGCCCCTGCCGGTCGAGCAGCACGGAGTAGGGGAGGCCGCGGTAGTGGTAGATCTGCTTCATTCGTCCCCCGCCCAACAGAATCGTGAACGGCGGCCGGAACTCGCGCACGAAAGCGGTCATCTTGTTCCGGTCTACGTCGTCCGAGATGGCGGCGATCTCGAAGCCATGGCGGCTGAATTCATGGTACAGCTCCGTCATGTGCGGGAATTCCTCCCGGCACGGATCACACCACGACGCCCAGAAGTTCACGAGCGTCACCTTCCCCGCAAAGCGAGCGAGCGTCACCGTGTCACCTGTGACGTCGGGCAGGGCGAAGGCCGGCTCGAACGGCTCGCGTCCGGCGCTCGAGGCTCCCCGGAGCAGGGAGTCTGCGTCGAACGCGACGATGCTCCCACGCGCGTCCACGGCGACCGCGGTTTCGCGGGGCGCGAGCCGCCGGGTGGCGAGGATCGTGCCGGTGGCGGTGTCGAGCACGTCCACCCGGAGCTTGGAGGCCGCCGAGTCGTCCGAACCCAGGACGTAGAGCCGGCCGTCGCCGGGAGGGCCGAGGGCGAGCGCCACGTTGACGAGCGCGTGTCGCACCTGGACCTCGCGACCCCTGGTCGGGAGAAATTCCGGATCGGACTCCCTCGCGAACAGGCCGCGCTTCGTGGTCCAGCGCAGCGCCCCGTTGGGCGCGTACTTCCTGATCTCGTCGCGTACCAGGGGCGCGAAATAGACGGTGCCATCGGGTCCCACGGCCACCGCGCCCGCGTTCACCAGGTGCGTGAGAAACGGGGACGCAGGGACACGTACCGTCGCGAGCCCTTCCACAGGTCGGCCCAGGGTATCCAGCACGCGGATCAGCGGCGCCGTATCCGCTTCGGCGGCGAACTGCGGCACGTAATACGGTGACCGCACGGCGACGACGCGGGGCCTTGGGGTTCCCGCGGTGGCGGCGTAGAGCGAGGCGGCGTTGGGGCTTTCCCACTCGCGCACAGCGTGGCCTGCGGTGTCGAGCACGACTCCCTCACCGGTTCGCTCGGTCACGAGCAGGTCGGCCCCGAGGGGCGCGACCGCCACGGGGACGGAGACTCGCGGGCCGGTGACGATCTTGACGACGCGGAGCCCGTGGTCGAAGGCGACGATGCGACTGTTGTCGGGATCAGGCGCCCACGACCACCCGCCCAGTGCGGCGGCCGGCGAGCGACCGAAGAAGAGGAGAGTGAAACCGCCGGATGCAGGGGGCCGGCAGGCGGAGAGCGCCGCCAGAAGCGCGGCGCCCACCGCCGGCGCGCGACGCATCAGGTTGCGGCAGCGACGGTCTTGATCTGGATCGTGTGGAGGCCGCTCACGAATCGATGCGTGCCCGTCACCGTGACCTTGCCCTCGACGTACTTCTCGAGCTTCGAATTTTGCGGGTCGCCGGGCTTGGAGCTCACGGGCACGTAGATCGTGCTGTCGCTCGCCAGGATGCCGAGCGGCACGCCTGCCTTGGCGCAGGCGAGAGCGCAGGCCTTGTGACCAGGTCCGGAAGCGCCGTTGGTGGTGTGACAGTTCAGGTCGATCACCTGGCCGGTGATCGTCACCTCGTTGCCGGCGGTTGCCATGTGGCCCTGCGCCGCCAGCGGCCCCGCAAACAGGGCCAGCACGACGGTTGCCGCGAGAATCCGCTTCATCGCTGTTCTACCTCCTTGGCAGGTTGGATCTCGGTCGAGACCGGTGGAATGCGGCCTTGCTCGCTTCCGTCTACCATACGTCCCGACTCGGGATTCCGGATTGGCGTATATTGGGCGCCATGAACGAGGCCTACCGCGAGATGGTAGACACGTTTGGCCGGGGGTGGGAGCGGGGGGACGTAGACGAACTGGTGTCGGTCTTCGCGCCCGACGCCGTATTCCTCGAGACTCCCT
>DATDFP010000309.1:0-10102 GCA_036522535.1 Gemmatimonadales bacterium | reverse complement strand
GGTGGAGGGCGGTGGAGGGCGGTCGGGGGCGGTCGAGGGCGCAGCTGTGGGAGCGAGCTTTGGCGCGGCTGAAACGACACCTCCCGACGCAGCGGGTGCCCGCTGGGCCGATACGGAGGGGGACGGGGACGGCGGGGACGGCGCCGTCACGGCCGCGGCGCTCTTCTCCGTCTCGATGACTGCGACGAGAGTCTGCACCGCGACGGTCTGCCCTTCCTGCACCTTGATCTCCGCGAGCACCCCGGCTACGGGCGACGGGATCTCAGCGTCGACCTTGTCGGTCGAGATCTCGAACAGGGGCTCGTCCCGCTTGACTTCCTCGCCGACCTTCTTGAGCCATTTGCTGACCGTGCCCTCGGCGATCGACTCGCCCATCTGGGGCATGAGGACGTCTATGCGGGCCATTGCTTGCTCCCAGGTGTCAGGTGTCGAGTGCTGGTGTTAGGTGCTAGGTGTTAGGGGTGAGACCCTAACACCTAGCACCCAACACCCAACACCTCAGTAAGCAGCTAACCAACGGGCCGCCTTAACGATATCGCCCGTCTGCGGCAGCACGAAATCTTCCAGCGTCGGCGCGTAGGGCAGCGGCACGTCGTGGGCCGTCACCCGCATGATCGGTCCGTCCAGCCACTCGAACGCCTGCTCGTTGACGCGCGCCGCAATCTCCCCCGCCAGACCGCCCGTGCGCGTGTCCTCGTGAACGATCAGCAGCTTGTTCGTCTTCTTGACGCTGCGCATGATCGCAGCGTCGTCGAGGGGGAGGAGCGTGCGCAGATCGAGCACCTCGACCGAGACGCCGTCCTTGTCGAGTTGCTCGGCCGCCTCGAGGGACTTCCACAGCGTGGCGCCGTACGTGACGACCGACAGGTCCTTTCCCTCGCGCGCCACCCGCGCCGCCCCGATCGGCGTCAGGATCTCCTCGCCCTCGGGAAGCCGCTCCTTGATGCGGCGATAGAGCCACTTGTGCTCGAGGTAGATCACGGGGTCGTCATCGCGGATCGCGCTCTTGACGAGTCCCTTCGCGTCGCGCGCCGTGGCAGGATATACGATTTTCAGGCCGGGGGTGTGGAAGAAGGCCGCCTCGACGTTCTGGGAGTGGAACGGCCCGCCGCGCACGTACCCGCCGCAGGGCCCCCGCACGACCAGCGGCGTCGGCAGCCCGGCGCGGTAGCGCGCGGTCGCCACGTAGTTGGTGAGCATGTCGTAGGCACAGGAGATGAAGTCGATGAATTGCATCTCCGCGACCGGCCGCATCCCCATGTGCGCGGCTCCCGCCGCGGCGCCGACGATCGCCGCCTCGGAAATCGGCGTGTCGATCACGCGTTCCTCTCCGAACCGCTTGGCGAAGCCCTCCGTGACCTTGAACGCCCCGCCGTAGGCCCCGACGTCTTCGCCCAGGATGAAGACGCGCTCGTCGCGCTCCATCTCCTCCCACAACCCCTGGCGCAACGCCTCGAGATAGGTGACTTCGCCCATCACACGCTCCGGAACCACAGTCGCTCGGCCGCGGAGGGATCGCCGTACACGTGCGGGAGCGCCGACTCCGGGCTTGGAGCCGGCTCGTCCAGGCAGGCGTCCGCCGCCGCGTCGATCTCCACCCGCACCCGCTCGTCGATCTCCTTCAGCTCCTGCTCCTCCGCCCACCCGCTGCCGAGCAGCCGCTGCACATAGCGGTCGATGGGATCGTTCTCCTTCGCCCACCACTCGAGCTCAGGCTGGGGCACGTAGCGCTGGTCGTCGTGCTCGGCGTGCCCCTTGCGGCGGTACGTCTTGACCTCGATGAAGTGGACGCCCTTGCCCTGGCGCGCGCGCTCGACAGCGAACCTCGTCGCCTCGTAGACGGCGAGCACGTCGTTGCCGTCCACGCTGACCGCGGGGATGCCGTAGCCCTTCACCCGGTCGGCGAGATGCTCGACCGCGAACTGCTTGCCGGGGGGGGTCGAGTAGGCCCAGTGGTTGTATTCGCCGATGACGACGAGCGGCACGCGCCGCGCCGCGGCGAAGTTGATTCCCTCGTGGAACGCGCCCGCCGACATCCCGCCGTCCCCGATGTAGACGAGCCCGACGCGCGGCTCTCGCCGCAGCTTGAACGCGAGGGTGATCCCGGCCATCACCGGGATCATATCTCCCAGGTGCGAGATCTGGCCCAGGTAGCCGTGCTCCAGGTCGCCGAAGTGAATGTTCAGGTCGCGCCCGCCCGTCGGGGAGGCCGCTTTGGCCAGGTACTGCCGAAGGATCTGGATCGGGGCGGCGCCCATCACCAGCATCGAGCCGAGGTTCCGCGTGAGCGGCGACATGAAGTCACGGTGGCTCCCCCGCTCCAGCGCGTAGGCCGACCCGACGGACTCGGCTTCCTGCCCCAGCGATCGGAACAACCCGCCGACGACCCTGCTTTGCCTGTAGAGCGCGGTGAGCCGCTCCTCGAGCGTCCGGGTGAGTCGCAGATAACGGTAGATCTCCAACAATTGATCGCGAGACAGCCCCGCGGGGATGGGCGGGGATTGAGCGGTCGGAGCGGCGTGCGATGCCATGACGTAAATTCTAGTGGGCGTGAAACTTGACCAAGGGGAACGGGAGAAGCAATAGCGGCCCCGAGCCCGAGGCGATCGGAGGACACGATGGCGACACTCAAGCTGCGCGTCAGCGGCATGACATGCGGGCACTGCCAGATGAAAGTTGAGAGCGCGCTCAAGCGCACGGCGGGAGTCTACTCCGCGATCGTGGAGCTGGAGACCGGCGAAGCCGAGATCGACTTCAACGACGACACCACGACCACCGACCAGTTGGTCGCGGCGGTGGTGCAGGCCGGATACGGAGCGAAACTAGCCGGCTAGACGTCGACGTCTAGACGGCTAGACGGCTAGTAGGCGCCTCGCAGGTCGTGCGTCGGCTCAACCTGTTTGTGAACTTCCGCCAGAAAGCGCTTTGCGAGCCTGTCGAGCTCGGACTCGCCCACCTGGTCGGTGCTCACCTCGACGAACGTGTAGTGCCCACCTTCCGCCCGGGCGGTGACGGTCACCTTGCCGAGCGGGCCCGCATAAACGCGTCGCCGCGGCGCCTCCTCGGCGGGCGCCATGCGGGACCCGAAGAACGCCTTCGCCGCCGCGAGCACTTCGTCGGGCGATAGCGTCGCGCGGTGGAAGTACTTCACCGACTCGTTCCTTTCCGTTCCCCCTCTCCGCAACGCGGAGAGGGGTCAGGGGGTGAGGCCCCACGCCGGCTTGAACCGTCGCAGCGTGAGGCTGTTCAGCACGACGCTGAGGCTCGACCACGCCATCGCGGCGCTCGCGAGCACGGGCGACAGCAGCACCCCGAAGAACGGATACAGCGCCCCCGCCGCGATGGGAATCCCGACCGTGTTGTAGAGGAACGCCCAGAAGAGGTTGATGCGAATCGTCCGCACCGTGCGCCTCGCCAGCTGAATGGCCGTGACGACCCCGCGCAGATCGCCGCGGATGAGGGTCAAGTCCGACGCCTCGATGGCAATGTCGGTCCCGGTGCCGATGGACAGCCCCACATCCGCCTGCGCCAGCGCGGGCGCATCGTTGATCCCGTCACCCACCATCGCGACGGCTCGCCCCCGTCTCTGCAGCTTCCTCACGAGCTCGGCCTTCTGGGACGGGAGCACTTCGGGGAGGACTTCCTCGATCCCCACCTCCTTCGCTACAGCCTCGGCGCCCTTCTTCGAGTCCCCGGAGACCATCATGACGGTGAGGCCCAGCTTCTTGAGGTGGGCCACCGCCTCCGCGCTGGTCGGCTTGATCGGGTCCGAGATCGCGATCACGGCGTACACGGTGTTGTTCACGACCACGATCACCGGAGTGCGGCCCTGCACCGACAAGCGGTCGGCATCCTGCCCCAGGCTGCCGAACTCGAGGTTCCGCTCCCGCGCGTGGCGGAGCGAGACGATCTCGACGACGCGGCGGTCCACGATCCCGCGCACGCCCCGCCCTTCCATGACCGCGAAGCGCTCCACCGGCAGGAGGTCGACCTGCCGTTCACGCGCCGCCTTCAGCACCGCCGCCGCGAGCGGGTGCTCGGAGCGCTGCTCGACGGAGGCCGCCCATTTGAGCACGTCCGCCGGCGCGATCGGCGTGCCGTCCGGCCGCTTGGCGGCGACGATGTGCGTGACGGTCGGCTTCCCCTCGGTGATCGTGCCCGTCTTGTCCAGGAGCACGGTGCGCACCCTGGTCAGCCCCTCGAGCGCCGCGCCGCTCCGGATGAGGATCCCGTGCTCTGCCGCCTTCCCCGTCCCGACCAGGATCGCGGTCGGTGTGGCCAACCCGAGCGCGCAGGGGCAGGCGATGATCAGCACCGTGATAGCCGCGACCGTGGAGAAGATCACCGCCGGCTGCGGCCCGAGATCGAACCAGATGACGAACGCGGCGATGGCGAGCGCGATCACGACCGGCACGAACACGCCGGCCACGCGGTCGGCGAGACGCTGGATCGGCGCCTTGGTCGCCTGCGCTTCTTCCACCAGCTGCACGATCTGGCCAAGCGCCGTGTCCTTGCCCACGCGCGTGGCGCGGAACGTGATGCTCCCGGTCGTGTTGATGGTCGCGCCGATCACCTCATCGCCGATCTTCTTCGGCACCGGCAGCGGCTCCCCGGTGAGCGTCGATTCGTCCACCGCCGACGCCC
The DNA here is from genome assembly GCA_036522535.1 of Gemmatimonadales bacterium. Lineage (GTDB taxonomy): Bacteria > Gemmatimonadota > Gemmatimonadetes > Gemmatimonadales > GWC2-71-9 > AG12. The sequence goes on along the minus strand of DATDFP010000309.1, from coordinate 5,458 downwards.
CCTCGGTGACGACCCCGTCCACCGGGATCTTCTCCCCCGGCTTCACGACCACGAGGTCGCCGGGCACGACCGCCTCGACGGCCGTCTCCGTTTCCTTGCCGTCCCGCAGCACGTGCGCGCGCTTCGCTTTGAGCCCCGCGAGACGGCGCAGCGCCTCCGACGTCCGGCCCTTGGCGCGAGCCTCGAGCAGCCGGCCGAGCAGGATGAGCGCGATGATGGACGAGACCGCCTCGTAGTACACGTCGCCGGGGAGTCCGGCGCGCGTGAACACGCCGGGGAGGAAGGTCGCCACGAGCGAGTAGACGTACGCGGCCCCGGTGCCTACCGCGATCAGGGTGTTCATGTCCGCGGTGCGGTGGCGGAAGCCGCTCCAGGCTCCACGGTAGAACTGCCGGCCCGACCACACCACCACCGGCAAGGTGAGGAGCGCGAGCCCTCGCTTCACCCACTCCGGGTCGACGGCGCCTTCTCCCCCCAGAGCGTCCCGCAGCTTCATTCCGAGGGGCATGAGCAGCCGCCCGAGCACATCGACCTGCCCGAGCAAGCTGTCAGGGACCTCCGCCGTGAGCAGCGTCGATCCGAGCAGCGTCACGACCCCGACCACGGCGGCGAGCGCGAACTTCCCGGTGAGGGAGCGGATCTCGCGCTCGCGCGCGATCCGCTCCCGCTCGACGGGATCCTCGGTGGGGATCGGTTCCGCGACCTCGAACCCCGCCTGCTCGACCGCTTGCTCGAGCGCCTCGGCCGTGGTGACGCCCGGGACGTAGTCGACGGTGACGGTTTCGGTCGCCTGGTTCGCGGCCGCCCGGATCGCGCCCGGCACGCGCAGCAGCGCCTGCTCGAGCGGAACGACGCTCGGCGCGTAATGCAGCTGCTGCACGCCGAAGCTCACCGTCGCCTGGCCGCAGTCGTAGCCCGCGGCGCGGACCGTCTTGATCAGGTCGGCCACGCCGGTTCGCGCGTCGTCGTAGTCCACCGCCGCTTTGGCCGTGGCATAGTTGACCGCGGCGTTGAAAACGCCGTTCGCCCCCGCGAGCGCGTCCTGCACCGTCGCCGCGCAGGACGCGCAGCTCATCCCCTCGATCGGCAGGATGATGCGACTCTTAGCCATGGAACTTGTGCGGCGACGCGGATGGCCTGCGATCCGCCGTGGCGGGCTCGACGACCAGGAGTCCCTTCAGCATGTTCATGCCGCAGCGGAAGCGATACTCCCCCGCCTCGCTCGGGGTGAACTCGACGCTCGTCGTCTCGAATGCGGGAAGCGGGACGTCGATCCCGAAGTGCTCGAACACCAGACGCTCCGAGCAATCCGCCGTCTCGGCGCGGTAGAACTGCAGCCGCACGGGCTTCCCGGCCTGCACGACGATCGTATCGGGGCTATACCCGCCCTGGACCGTGATTCGCACTTCCTGCACTCCCTCTGCGACCGTGGCGGCCGTGGCGCCGCCGCTCGAGAAGAGGAAATACCACAGCACCCAGACGATGGCGGCACAGCCGGTCGCCGTGACGGCGTACTGCGCGACGCTCACGACTGCTCGTAGTATTCGATGCCCAGGTGGGTGATCTGTTCCTCGCCCATCAGCCACCGCAGCGTATTCTTGAGTTTGGTCTGCTGAATGAAGAGGTCGTGCTCGGGATACAGGCCCGGCGCCGTCTGAGGGCTCTTGAAGTAGAAGGACAGCCATTCCTGGATCCCGCCGAGGCGCGCCCGCTGGGCGAGATCGAAGAACAGCGCGAGGTCGAGCACGATGGGGGCCGCGAGGATGGAGTCCCGGCACAGGAAGTCCACCTTGACCTGCATCGGATAGCCCAGCCAGCCAAAGATGTCGATGTTGTCCCATCCCTCCTTGTTGTCGCCCCTCGGGGGATAGTAGTTGATCCGCACCTTGTGGTAAACGTTCCCGTACAGCTCGGGGTATTGATCGGGCTGGAGGATGTACTCGAGCACGCCGAGCTTCGATTCCTCCTTGGTCTTGAAGGACTCGGGGTCGTCGAGCACTTCTCCGTCGCGGTTACCCAGGATGTTGGTGGAGTACCAGCCGGCGAGCCCGAGCATGCGGGCCTTGAAGGCGGGCGCCAGGACCGTCTTCATCATGGTCTGGCCCGTCTTGAAGTCCTTGCCGCCGATCGGGATCTTGCGATCCGCGGCGAGGCGCTCGAGCGCCGGGATGTCCACCGTGAGATTCGGCGCGCCGTTCGCGAAGGGCAGGTTTTCCATGAGCGCGGCCCATGCGTACAGCATCGACGGCGCGATGGCCGGGTCGCTCCGCTCCATCGCCTGCTCGAACGCCTCGAGGCTCTGGTGAGCCGGACCGGGCGTCAGGAACGCCTCGGTCGAGGCCGCCCACACCATCACCAGCCGCTCCGCGCCCGACGTTTGTTTGAAGGTCCGGATGTCCGCGCGGATCTGCTCGGCGAGGTCGCGCTTCGACCTTCCGGTCTTGACGTTCGTGCCATCGAGCCGCTTGACGTAGCGGCGATCGAACGCAGCCGGGAGGGGGGTGATACCTTTGAGGAAGTCCGCGATCGGCTCCAAGTGCTGCGGCTCCAGCACGCCTGCCTTCCGCGCGGCGGTGTACGCGTCGTCCGGGATGGGATCCCAGGCCGCGAACTCGAGATCCTCGAGCCGCGCGAGCGGCACGAAGCTCCTGATTCTCGGGCTTCGCTTCTCGGTCCGCTTGCCCAGCCGGATCGTCCCCATTTGCGTGAGCGAGCCGATCGGGAGCGCGCACCCGCGGCGCACGTTCTCCACTCCCGCGATGAATGTGGTCGACACGGCGCCCAACCCGACCAGCATCACCCCGAGCTTCCCCGTCGCGGGCGCGACGTTGCGACCGACCTGCGCAGACACGGTCAGTGTCCTTTCCGGGAGGGTAGCGCCGACGCGTGGTCGGGGAGAGCGTCCCGCGGCCGGGGCGAATGACCCGCGGCCGGCCTGCCGGCGACGCGAGCGACGTACGCCACGCGCTGCACTACCGTCACCGTGGTGACGAGCGCAAGAAACGCCACTATCCAGAACAGCAACGCGCCGCGGTTCCCGGCCCCGAAAATCATCGTGGGGGCGCCCAGCAGGATGACGCGCTCGGCCCGCTGGGCGATCCCCACCCTGCAGGTGAAACCGAGCCCCTCGGCGCGCGCCCGGGCATATGAGACGAGGAGCGATGCCGCCAGCGCCACGAAACAGGCCACCAGGGCGAGCGTCAACCGGTCCGGCTCCACACCACCTCGAATGAAGAACACGCCGATCCCTGTGAACAGCGCCGACTCCCCAACCCGATCGAGCGTCGAGTCGAAGAAGGCGCCGAAAGGCGTTGTCATCGCTCCCTCGCGCGCGACCCGCCCGTCGACCATGTCGAACAGCCCGGAGACGAGCAGCAGGAACCCGCCCCAATGGATCCTACCGAGCGCGAACGCCGCGGCGGAGCCGACGATAACGGCGGTGCCGGCGGCGGAGACGGCGTTGGGCCGAACGCGCATCCGGATCAGCAGCCGGACGATCGGAGTCAGGGCCCAGCCGAATGCGTCTCGTACTGCCTGGGGGATGAGGTTCATGGCCCGGGGGAAACTACCCCGCCCCTGCAAAAGTCTCAATAGAGCAAGTACTTGCCGCGGTGTCGGCCGAGAGGACGTTTCCCCCGGCCGAGGCTGTAGATTGGTAGGCCCGCGCCCGTAGCCGAGTGATCCCGACACCGAGAGATGATGCAGGCCCATAGACTCCTGGCACTCGCGGCCGCGTCGAGCTGCGCCACGGCCCGACCCCCTGCCCGCCTTCCCGACCTGGGCGGCCAGGCGGTCGCGCGCGCCGCCGAGCCGATCGACTCGATCCTCGGCAGTCTCTCCGACCGCCAGCGGGTCGCGCAGCTCGTCGTCCCCTGGATCTCCGGGAGTTACGCCTCCCTGGACGATTCGCTCTTCCAGGTTGCGGCGCGTTGGGTGGACTCACTGGAGATCGGCGGCCTCATCGTCTCGGTCGGGTCCCCTTTCGACATCGCCGCGAAGCTCAACGTGCTGCAGCGGCGGTCCCGCCTCCCCCTGTTGGTCTCGGCGGATCTCGAGTGGGGAGCCGGGATGCGCGTCGTGGGGGGCACGGCTTTCCCGCACATCATGGCCGTGGGCGCGACCGGCGACCCGCGCGATGCCTACGCCATCGGCGAGGCCGCCGCCACCGAGGGCCGGGCGGTCGGCATCCACGTCAATTTCGCTCCCGATGCCGACGTCAACAACAACCCGCTGAACCCGATCATCAACATCCGCTCCTTCGGCGAGGACCCGCGAGCCGTGTCGCGGCTCGTGGCCGAGTACGTCCGGGGCCTGCGCGAGCACGGGATGCTCTCCACGTTGAAACATTTCCCGGGTCACGGCGACACAGAGACCGACTCGCACATCGGCCTGCCGCTGATCACCGCGGGCTATTCCCGGCTCGACTCGATCGAGCTGGCGCCGTTCCGCGCGGGGATCGCGGCGGGCGCGGACGTGGTGATGAGCGCGCACATCGCGCTCCCGGCGCTCACGGGCTCCGACGACCCGGCGACGCTGTCCTCCGCCGTGCTCACGGGCCTGTTGCGCGACTCGCTGCACTTCCAGGGGCTTGCGGTGACCGACGCCCTGATGATGGGCGCGATCGTGGCGAAGTACGGGGCGGGAGAGGCCACCGTGCGGGCGTTCCTGGCGGGGTCGGACCTGCTGCTCATGCCCTCCGACCCCGACTCGGCGGTGAACGCCATGGCGGCGGCCGTGCGGGGCGGGCGGATCAGCCACGAGCGGCTGGAGCGGTCGGTGCGGCGGGTGCTCGAGCTCAAGCGCCGGCTCGGCCTGCTGGAACGGCGCACGGTAGCGCTCGACTCGATCATGGGCATCGTGGGAAGCAAGCGCTTCCAGGACGAGGCCAACGACATCGCCATCCGCGCGCTGACCCTCGTGCGCGACGTCGGCGGGCGGCTCCACGCGTTGCGGGCCAGGGCCTCGCGCCTGGCGCTCGTCGCCTACGCCGACGAGGCGAACGCCTCAGTGGGGCAGTACCTGACCGACCTGCTGCGCCAGGGGGGCGATACCGTGGACTACTTCCGGCTGTGGCCGATGTCGGGGCCGCTGTCCTACGATTCCGCGCGGGTGGTGATCGCGCGGGCGCCCGCGACGGTCTTCGTCGCGAACGTGCGGCCGATCGCCTGGCGCGGGAACATTGCGCTCCCCGACTCGCTCGCACAGCTCGTCACCGCCACCGACGGCTCGCGCCCCACCGTCCTCGTCTCGCTCGGCAGCCCCTATCTGCTGAACCAAGCCCCGTCGGTGCACTGCTACTTGATCGCGTGGAGCGGCGTGCGCGCGGCGGAGCGCGCCGTGGCGCTCGCCTTGCTCGGCAAGACGCCGATCACGGGCCACCTCCCGATCCGCATCCCGCCCGAGTATCCGATCGGCTTTGGGGTGATGATTTCGGACGCGCATCCGTGAGGCCGCGCAC
>DATDFP010000308.1:0-10736 GCA_036522535.1 Gemmatimonadales bacterium | reverse complement strand
CGTACGCGTTCGCCAAGCTGCGTCCCCTGTTCCGCGAGCGGGGCAAGCTCAACGCCGAGGTCACGGGCCGGCTGGGCGAGACGCTCGGCGGCATCCGCATCGTCAAGGCCTACCGGGCGGAGCGGGGCGAGCGCCTCGTGTTCGCGCGCGGCGCGCACACCCTGTTCCGCAACATCGCGACGACGATGACGGGCGTCTCGGGCGTGGGGTCCTTCGCCACCATCATCATCGGGGCGATCGGGATCCTCATGATCCTCGAGGGCGGGCATGCGATCCTCTCGGGCGCCATGACGCTGGGTGAGTTCTTCATGTACGGCATCTTCATCGGCCTCGTGGCGCTGCCGCTGATCAACATCGCGTCGATCGGCACGCAGATCACCGAGGCGTTCGCGGGCCTCGACCGGATCCGGGAGATCCGGCGCCTCGTGACCGAGGACGCCGAGGACGGCGCCCGCACGCCCGTCGACGCCGTGACGGGCGACGTCGTCTTCGAGAATGTGAGCTTCGAGTACGTGCCGGGGGTCGAGGTCCTGAAGCGCGTCTCTTTCCAGGCGCCGCCCGGCTCGACGACGGCGCTGGTCGGCTCGTCGGGGGCCGGGAAGAGCACGCTGATCAGCCTCGTGCTCGCGTTCAACCGCCCCAAATCGGGACGGATCTTCGTGGATGGGCGCGACCTGGCCTCGATCCGGCTATCCGAGTACCGCCGGCAGTTGGGCGTGGTGCTGCAGGACAACTTCTTGTTCGACGGCACCATCGCCGAGAACATCGCCTTCGCGCGGCCCCACGCGACGCGGGAGGAGATCGAGGCGGCGGGCCGCATCGCCCATTGCGACGACTTCGTGCGCCGTCTCGCCCAGGGCTACGACACCGTGGTGGGCGAGCGCGGCGTGAAGCTCTCGGGGGGGGAGCGCCAGCGGGTCTCGATCGCCCGCGCGATTCTCGCCGACCCGAGGATCCTGATCCTCGACGAGGCCACGTCCAGTCTCGACTCGGAGAGCGAGGCGGCGATCCAGGACGGACTCCGCACGCTGCGGCGCGGCCGGACGACCTTCGTGATCGCCCATCGCCTCTCGACCATCCGCAGCGCGGACCAGATCCTCGTGATCGAAGGCGGCGAGATCGTCGAGCGCGGCACCCACGCCGAGCTGCTCGCCCGGCGCGGCCGCTACCGGCAGCTGCACGACAAGCAATACCGCTTCGAGCAGGACCTCTTCATCAACCCCGGCGAGGACTTCAGCCCCGAGCCCGAGGTTCCGAAGATCCCGACCGCCACGCGCCTGACCGCGCCCGACCGGCTGTAGGGCGGCACGTCACACGTCCCACGACGCCACGTCGCACGATGCCTCGTGAAAGAACGTGGCGGCGTGCGCCGTGTGACGTGCGACGTGTGACGTGCTACTTCAGCAGCATGTCGTGCGGCCGGGCCGGGCCCGTCGGGAATCGGTCGAAGTCCACGACGAACTTGTCGTCGAGCCGCATCCCCTGCGGGCCCACGTTCAACAGCCATACGCGGAACGGGACCTTCCCGTCCAGGTTGGACAGCAGCGAGTTGCTTACGTACAGGCGCCGGCTGTCCGGGGTCAGCCTCATCATGTTCGGCTCTTGCAGCGCCACCTGGCTCACGAACTTTGGGTGGAGCGGGTCCGAGATGTCGTACTGTTGCACCGCGTTTCCCGTGAAGAGTGAGACGTACAGCAGCCGGTTGTCGTAGGAGATCCGCACGTCGGCGGGGGTCGAGTTCGCGGGGAGCTCGATCACCCGTGTGAAGACGAGCTTGCCGTCCTTGTCCTCCCAGTACCAGATGGTGCTCGCTCCGGCGCAGTTGATGAAGCCCCCGCGCGCCGCCGGCCCGTGCATCCAGCGCACCTCGAGGGGCATCTTGTCGAGGTGCTCGACCTGCAGCACCGTGCCCGCCTTCCAGTCCCACACCGCCACGGCGTCTCCCACATTCTCCGGCGCGACCGGGTTGCCGCGGAAGTGATGGGGGTGCGTCCAGCTCGAGGTGACCATGCGGTTGACCTCGGGCTTCACCCCGACGTCGTACATGTAGCCGGGATCGTCGGGCCGGTTCGGCGCGGGGAGCGCGCTCACGAAGTTGCCGTCGTTGTCGAGCTTCACGAGCGCACCCGGGCCAACCCCGTCCTTCGAGCCCAGCATCGCGATCAGCACGCCCCCGGGGACGGCGTAGTGCGTGTGCGGGCCGGAATAGCCGGTCAACTGGCCGAGGTCGGGGATCGTCTTGATCAGCTTGGGATGCCGTGGATCGGCTTTCACGTCGTAGATGAACAAGCGGTTCGAGACCAGGCCGCCCGCGAAGATGCGGTCCGCGTTCACGGTGTAGCCGAAGTGGTGCGCTTCGTTGTCTACCGTGGTCCCCGTCGGCACGGTCGTGACGATCTTCGCGTAGCCGGGCGACTTCGGGTCGGCATCGATGACGGTGAGGAAGTCGGGGTCCTTCGCGTCCGCGTCGCTCGTCCACACGTATAGCAGCGATTCGTGCTGCCCCGGCAGGAGCCCCTTTGCGAACACCGACTCGTCCTCCGGTCCGGGCGGCATCGGGCCCGTCCACGCCGGCAGGGCGACCAGCAGCAGGAGGATGGTGCGTCTCATGGGACGACCTCACGTGAAAGTGGATGAAAAAGACAGCCGGCCGCGACTCCAGCGAGGGAGCCGCGGCCGCTGTGCGAAACCGGTGCGGGGCCTAGTCCGTGTACCGGCGCGCCGCTCGCGCTCCCTCGGGTTCGTTCGGGGGCGGACAACAACAGATTCGCGCGAAGCGGTGCAACCGGGGCGCCATGGCCTGTAAGGTACGCTCGCGGTTCGAGCGGGCAAGGCTGGGCTCGGGATAACAGATTGGGAGTCCCCCCTCTCCCGAAGGGAGAGGGGGCAAGGGGGTGAGGACCAGAAGTGCGCGGTGTAGGGGCGCAGCATGCTGCGCCCCTACTCGAATCGGGGGGTGAGGCCTAGATCAGGTTCCTCACCACGAACCACACATTCGCCGGCCGCTCGGCGAGGCGGCGCATGTACCACGGGAACCACGCGCTGCCGTAGCTGATCAGTACCCGCACCGCGCACCCCTCATCGGCGAGGGCTCGTTGCTCGGCAGCTTTGATCCCATACAGCATGTGGAACTCGTAGCCGCCGCGCGCCACGTCCAATGCCGCCGCCCGCCGCCGGATGTCACCAATGAGTCGCAGGTCATGGGTGCCGAATACGGGATGGGCACGACCCCGCGCTGCGTTCTCCAGCAGCCTCGCTGCCAGTGTCAGGTAGCTCGAGTCCACGTCGCGCTTGCGGGGGAAGGCGACGGACGGCGGCTCGGCGTACGCGCCCTTCACGAGCCGGATCGCGGGGGCGAGCGGAAGCAGCCGGTCCAGATCCGCCGGCGTGCGGCGGAGGTACGCCTGGAGGCACAGGCCGATGTTGTCGTGCTCGGCGCGCGCCCGCTGAAACAGATCCAGGGCGGCGTCCACGTAGCGCGACTCCTCCATGTCGATCCAGAGGAATGAGCCCGCCTCGGCAGCGCGCGCGGCGAGCGTCCCCACGTCGCGCGAGCACGTCTCGCGATCCACGTCGAGGCCCAGATGCGTCAGTTTGACGGAGAGTTGAGCGGCGAGCCGGCGCTCGCGGATCCGCGCGAGCACCCCCAGGTAGTGCTCGCGTACAGCCGCCGCTGCGGCGGGGGTCGTCACCTGCTCGCCGAGCTGGGTGAGCACCGTCCCGATGCCTGTCCGCGCGAACTCTACGGCCGCCCCGAGCGCGGCGTCGACGTCTTCGCCCGGCATGAAGCGGCGTACGGCCCTCCGAAAAAACGCGCGACGGCGCAGTTGTTCGGCGAGCCAGACGCTGCGGGAGGCCCGGAGCAGGAGGCGGCGGGCAAGGGTCATGGGAAGACGTCCAGACGCCGAGCGAATGTCAGGGTAAGGGGGAGGAACTACCTGTCACTCACACCTGACATCCGCTGGGCGCTTTTATGCTCTGAAACAGTCTGGAACTCAGCCCGCGGCCTTCAACTCCAACTGGGCTGAGAAGCCGCTCCGCTGATCACTGCGTGCGCGACGTTCGCTCTTTTCGCGACGCTCGGTCCCCGGCCAGGAGTCCGGGCCGACGACCAGCGCCGCGACGCGGCGATCGACTTGCTTGCGGCGGTCGACCAGCGGCCTGTTGTCCACGGCCGTCTGCGCCACGATCTCACCAACGACGACTTCGGGCGGCAGTGGTCGGAACGAGGGCCATTCGTCCTCGAACCAGTCGCGCGCCAACTGAGCGGCGGACTCGGCTCCGTCTCTGCTCTCGAACAACCCGATGGATGCGAGCGTGTCGTTCCCCGCGTCCAGCAGGTAGTACGTCACGAACCCCGGAAGCTTCCGCACCAGCGGCACGAACCACTTCTCGGCGTACCGGGCCGCCTGCTCGACAGTTCCAAGCCTCACGCGGTACCGCCGGATAACTGCGTGCATGAGAGGCCCCCCGTTCTGACTGGGTTCCTGGGGGCAAGTCCCGCGCCCTGAATCGCGAGCGCGAGACTGTTCCGCCAGGCGTGCAACTGTTCACGGCTACCTCAAAAGTGCCGCGCCCTCGCAACACATAGCTGAACTCAAAGACTGACCCGGCCCCCGGCCCCCGGCCCCAGCGCAGCCTTCTGGTGGACGATCGCGCCGGGGGTGGCGCACCGGGGAGGGTAGCCGCCGGTAGCCGGACGGTCAAGCTTTTGCGAAAGCGCGGGTTTACCTGGGGGGAATCCTAGACAGCTAGACGGCTAGACGTCTAGTCGCCTAGACGTCTAGCCGTTGCGCCGTTTCACCCTTCCACGATGATCAAGTACTTCGAGTTCGCCCAGAAGCGCGCCGAATCGGCGATCTTCACGCGGCCGACAATGGTGCCGTCTCCGGAGGGCGGTGTCTCGAGCGCGCCCACGTCCTGGCGCGACACGATGCGGTACTCCTTATCCGTTGCCGGAAGCGGGAGCTGCGAGAAGTGGCGCCGATCCACCGGTGTGAAGACGCTCGGGTCGAGGCTGCGGGAAGGCACCAGGGTCTTCCCGCTCTTCCACAGCACGAACAGAAACCGGGCCCCGCCCTCCTCCTTGACGATGCCCTTCTGCTCGAGCTCGTCCTTCGTCCCGACCACGTAATAGACGGTGTTGGCTTCGGTGGCCATGTTCTCGATCGTGTCCTTCAAGGCCACGTTCTCCGCCGAGAGCGTCTCCACCTGTTCGGTGAGGGCGGCGATCTGCTCCTTCTGCGAGTCGATCACGCCCTGGAGGTTCTGCATGGTCGCGGCGAGCGCGTTGCGGAGGCTGTCGGAGATCGACGTGAGCTCGCTGATGCGGCGCTCGCTCTCCTGGAGCTTGGGCTCGATCTCGCGCACGCGGGCGGTGATGTAGCGGATCTTCTGGATGAGGGTGTCCCGTGACGCCCGCAGCGGCGATTCGCTCGACACCTTGAGCTTCTTGGGCGGAACGGCGGCCTTCGCGAGCTCCGCGCTGATCTCGCTCACGAAGCGGGTGTTCTCCGCGACCTCCGCCACCAGACGGTCCTTCTGCGACGACGCCTGGGACAGGCTGTCGATTCTCGCCTGCGTTTCGGGAGACGGCCCCTGCTTGCAACTCAGGGCGACGATGAGGGCGATCGAGAGCCATGCCCCGTTCGTCATAAGACGGCTGTTGGTGAGCATGTCTTGGCCTCCTACCAAGAGCGTGTGATACCGGTCACACCAGCTACAGGCTGACCGAGATGCTACCACAATGAAAGGGCCGTGTTCCGCACGCTGTGATGCCGCTCCATTTTCTGGGGCCATGTCTCTCCCGAACCCCACCTACCTCTTGTCACGCTGGCTGTTCCTGCGCCTCCTGGGGCTCGTCTACCTGATCGCCTTCGTGTCGCTCGCCGTCCAGATCACGGGGCTCGTGGGCGAGCACGGGATCCTCCCCGCCCGGGACTTCCTCGACCAGGCGCGGGCGACCTACGGCGGCGCGGCCTACCGGCTGCTCCCCACGCTCTGTTGGCTGGGCGCCGGCGACGGCGCGCTGCGGTCGCTGGCCTGGGGCGGGGCCGCACTGGCGCTGCTGCTGATCGCGGGGGTCGCCCAGGCTCAGGTGCTCTTGCTGCTCTGGGCCCTCTATCTCTCCCTCAGCGTCGTCGGGCAGGTGTTCTTGTGGTTCCAGTGGGACGCGCTGCTGCTCGAAACGGGGCTGGTCGCGATCCTCTATGCGCCCGCGCGGTGGCTGCCGAGTCTCGAGCGGGAGCCCGAGCCCTCCCGGGCGATGCATTGGCTGGTGCTGTGGCTCTTGTTCCGGCTGATGTTCCTCTCAGGGATCACCAAGCTCGCGAGCGGCGATCCGACGTGGCGCAACCTCACGGCCCTCGACTACCACTTCTGGACCCAGCCGCTGCCGCCGTGGACCGCGTGGTACGCGCAGCAGTTGCCGCCGTGGATGCACCGAGCCATGACGCTCGGCATGTTCGTGATCGAGCTCGGGGCGCCGTGGCTCATCTTCGCGCCTCCGCGATTCGCGCGGTTGCGGCTCGCCGCCTTCGTGCTGCTCGTCCTGGGCCAGCTCGGGATCGCGGTCACCGGGAACTACGGCTTCTTCAATCTGCTCTCCCTCACTCTGTGCGTGCCGCTGCTCGACGACGCCGTGCTGCGGCGTGCGATTCCGCTGCGGCTCGCGGCCGGAGCGCCCGAGCCGCGCTGGAAGCGCGTCGGCGTCGGGGCGTTCGTGCCGGTCGTCGCGCTCTTGTCCGCGTTGTCGTTCCTCCGGGAGATCGCCGCCACCCTGCCGGGCGGTGGTTCCCTCGACTACGCGCCGCTCCGAGCCGTGGCGCCGCTACGCTCGATCAATGGCTACGGGTTGTTCCGGGTGATGACGACTGAGCGGCCGGAGATCGTGATCGAAGGCAGCCGGGACGGCGCGTCCTGGAAGGAATACGAGTTCCGTTGGAAGCCGGGGGCCTTGAACCGCCGCCCGCGGTTCTCGCAGCCGCACATGCCGCGGCTCGACTGGCAGATGTGGTTCGCCGCGCTGAACCCGGAGGGCGCGCGGAGCTGGCTCGCGCCCCTGACGCGTCATCTCCTCGCGGGAACGCCGGAGGTGCTCGCGCTGCTGGGTGAGAATCCGTTCCCCGACCGCGCGCCGCGCTATCTGCGGCTCGCCTACTACCGCTACCGGTTCAGCACACCTCCGGAGCGCGCGCGGAGCGGCGACTGGTGGGAGCGGGAGTTCGCCGGTTACCTCACCGGCGCGCTGTCTCTCCCTGGGACGCCGTCACCACCGGATTCCGCGGCACGCCGGCCGCTCGGATCTCCGCGTCCACCACGTCGCCCATCCTGAGAGAGCCCCGAGGCAGCGCCGTGATGCCACTCATTCGTCCTGTCGTGTCGGTCCTGAAGGCTCCGGTGCTGGCGCTCATGCTCGCGGGCTGCGACGAGGGTAGCAGTTTCACATGGAGCCCGCTGTTGAACGTGGGATTCGAGGATGTGCTGGGCAGCGACCCGACCCACGCGCAACATTGGCTGTCCGGCGCCGGACTCGACGGCGATGAGATCATCGTTACCGATGCCACTAAGGCGCACAGCGGGACACGATATCTGCAAATCCAGTCCGATACGGCGCGCGGAGAATCGGAAGAGGCGTCCGTGCAGCTGCCGACGGTTGATGACAACAACGAGATGGACGTTGTCCGCTGGCCGGTTACGCCCGGTTGGACCATGCATTTCGGCGGGTGGGCATATCGCGAGACGGGCAATCTCCCGCTGCGATTCACCGTGTTCTCTTACGGACCGCACGGTGAATGGCTCCAGTTCGTGACGCAATCGACTCCCGACGTTACGGCGGCCGCATGGACGTTGAGCGAGCAGACGATAACGGTTCCCGAGGGAGCGGCCTTCATGGTATTCGTGCCGGAGGTCTTCAATACCGACCCTCCCGCACCGGGCTCCATCCATACGGTTGGTCGCTTTGACGACCTTTTCCTGACGATCACGGCTCCCCGTTGACCCTGCCGCCGTCCCGTTTATCTTCCGCCCGGGACGCGTGGGCTATCGGGTGGCCCGCGCGGTTTCCATCTCTGGGAGTCTCTCGATGAAAGCGACGGACATCAGGCGCGGGCACGTCATCCTGCTCTCCGGGCAGCCGTGCCGTGTAATGGACTTCACGCACCGCACGCCGGGCAACCTGCGCGCGTTCGTCCAGGTCCGGCTTCGGAACCTGGTGACCGGAAACACGTTCGACACCCGCCTCGCCGCCACCGATTTCGTGGACGAGGCCGCGCTCGAGACCAGGGAGTTCCAGGTCCTGTATCGAGACCAGGCGGGCGTGCACGTCATGGACACCAACACCTACGAGCAGCACGTGCTCGACGCCGAGGCGGTAGGAGACGAGGCCACCTGGCTCGAGCCGGAGATGCACATCCAGGTCGAATGGCTCGACGGCCGGCTCGTGGGTATCGAGCTGCCCGCGGTGGTCGAGCTCAAAGTGGTCAAGACCTCGCCCGTCATGCGGAGCGCGACCAAAACGGCCAGCACCAAGCCTGCCAAGCTGTCGAACGGCGTCACCATCCAGGTCCCGGAGTTCATCAACGAGGGGGAGAAGGTGCGCGTGGACCCGCGGGAGGGGGTGTACCTGGAGCGTGCGAAGTAAGTCCCGCCCGTTCGGGTGGGTCAATCGGACACAAGCCCCAGTAAATTGGCACTGACCCCGGGACATCGCCCCGGGGTTCGTTCGTCACTGGAGGGACGCTGCATGCGCTCGGCCACACGCCTCGACATTCTCGGCACCGAGCAGGCCTACGTGGTGCTCGAGGCCGCCCGGCAGGTAGAGGCCGCCGGACATCGCGTCGTGCATCTCGAGATCGGCGAGCCGGATATGCCGACGCCGCCGCACGTGGTCGAGGCGGGTGTGCGGGCGCTTCGGGACGGGCTGACCCGCTATGCCCTGGCCGCGGGAGTGCCGGAGCTGCGTGACGCGATCGCCCGCTCGCTCGCCGCGCGCGGGGTGCGGGCCTCCGCGGAAAACGTGATCGTCACTCCCGGCGCGAAGCCGATGCTGTTTTGCGCCGCGCTCGCGCTGGTCGAGACCGGTGACGAGGTGCTCACACCGGACCCGGGGTTCCCGATCTACGAGTCCGTGGTGCGGTTCGCCGGCGGGCGGCCGGTCTACTACCCGCTCGACGAGACGCGGGGGTTTGCGCCCGATGTGGACGCGATCGCGGCGCGGATCACGCCACGCACTCGGGCCATCATTCTCAATGTGCCGCACAATCCGACCGGCGGGGTCGCGGCCCCGGGCGATCTCGCGCGCCTCGCCGCGCTGGCCGAGCGGCATGATCTGTGGGTGATCTCGGATGAGGTCTACGGGCAGATCCGCTACGACGGGCGGTACGACAGCATCGCGGCGCTCCCGGGATTGGCCGAGCGGACGGTGATCGTCGACGGCTTCTCCAAAACCTACTCGATGACGGGCTGGCGGCTCGGCTACGGCGTGATGCCGGCGTGGCTCGCCGCGCCGATGACGACCCTCGTCATCAACAACGTGTCCTGCACGGCGACCTTCGTGCAGTACGCCGGTCTCGCGGCGCTGACCGGGCCCCAGGAGCCCGTCGGGCGCATGGTGTCGGGACTGCGCGCCAAGCGCGACTTGCTCGTGAATGGGCTCAACGCCATTGACGGCGTCGCCTGCGACACGCCGTCGGGCGCGTTTTACGTGTTTCCGGACGTCCGTGGGGTCCTCGAGCGCGCCGGGCTCACGTGTGAGACGTTCGCCGAGCGGTTGCTCGCGGAGCACCACACGGCCGTACTCGCCGGGACGGCGTTCGGTCCCGGCGGGGCGGGGCATCTGCGGCTGTCCTTCGCCACCGAGCGCGCCGAGATCGAGCTCGCTCTCGAGCGGCTGCGGAACGGCGTCACCGGCCTGGTGACCGCCGGTGCTCGATAACTCCGATCCCGAGCGATCGTCTTGGAGCGGATCAGAAATCAGGGCTCAGAGCAGTTGTCAGAAGCCAAGGCGCGGGCGCTGGCGGCCGGCAACTGACGACCGCTTGCGGCTTGGCGTCTGGCAACTCCTCTGACGACTGCCGGTCTGGGACCCTGTCGCTCCCGTCAGGGGACGCTCAGTGGCAGCTCCCCCACCCGCTGTCCGTCGACCTGTAGCCCGGCACCGGGCGGAGGCGGGGCACAGCAGCGATCACGGGAGTTTCGTCACTTGGACGTTGTCCCACAGGCTCACGTTGTTCCATCCCCCGACCGCGATCGTCCCGCGCGCGTAATCGCCATCCGTCGCCGTCAGTTGCAGCGTGCCATTGACGTACGCCTTGAGCGTCGTCCCGACCACCTCTAACCGCAGCGTATACCACTGGCCCAGCGTGGCGCCAATTGCCTTGGGCGGCGCCAGATCAATGTCGGAGCTCCCGACCCGCTTGCGCAGAATCACGGCGCCGCTCCCGTTCAGCCCCGCATAGTAGCTCCCCCACGTGCCCGGCTGATAGCGGGCGAACACGCGCGCGATCCCGCCGCTGGAGGCCCAGCTGATCAACTTGACTTGCGCCTGAACTGCGTAGTTCGTCCACGTCGTGTCCCCCGCGTAGCTCCAATCGCTGCCGCTGGTATTGGTGTTGCGGTAGCCATGGTTCGTCCCGGAGTCGAGCACGACCGCCCACGAGCCTTGCACCGGCCGCCAGCACGAGCAGCCCCCCGTCTCGAAGTCATCCGCAAACAAGGCCGCGCCGGGCGAACTGACG
>DATDFP010000307.1:0-3785 GCA_036522535.1 Gemmatimonadales bacterium | reverse complement strand
CGAGGCGCCGGCGCCCGCGCCGAACGCGAACTTGGTCTCGGACGTGTCCACGCCCTGCGACGGGGCACTGATCTTCACGTTGAAGGCGCCCCCTCCCGCCAGCACGTACGGCTGCACCAGCGGCGCCGTCATAGGAATATTCAACACGACGTTGGCGAGGGCGCCAATCAACTTGGTATTGCCGTCGATGGAGTAGACGGCATTGTGCGTCGTTTGCCCGTACAACCCGTCCACGCGCAGGCCGATGGGGGACATCGGAACCTTGAAGTCCACCTTGCCCAGCACGTGCCAACCGGTCTTGTCGACATTGCTGTAATCGGTCGTCGGTCTGACCAGGCCGCCACCGATGCCGAAGCGCACGCGCTGTGCCTGCGCGACCGTGCCCGCTCCGAGCGACGCCAGAGCGAGCGTACCCACAACTGGGAGAAGCCGTCTCATGGACCCTCCGGGTTTCGGGAAACGTTCGGTATTCGGGCGCGCTCCATGATTGGGGCTTCGTGCGCCAGCGCGCAAGGCTGGGTGTCGGGTGTCAGGTGTCGGGTGTCAGGGGGGTGTGGGCCCTGACACCCGACACCTGACACCTAGCTCGTCAGCACCAACACGACGATCCCCCACGCGAGGGTGAGCAGCGTCACCGGCACTCCGACTCTCGCGTACTCCCCGAACCCGATTCGAACGCCGCCCGATTCCGCCCGCTCGGCCACGATCAGGTTCGCCATCGAGCCGATGAGCAGCAGATTCCCGGCGAAGGTGGAGCTCACGGCCACCACGCGCCACAGCAGCTCGGCATGAGGAAGGCGCGGCACGGTGTTCCGCCACAGGATCACCGCGGGGACGTTGGAGATCAGGTTCGACAGGGTCACCATCACGCCGCTCACGGCCGTCGCCGCGCGCCAGGGGGAGGGGGAGCCGTCGCGAAACAGCGCGAGCGCGCGCCCGTCGATCCACGCGACCGCGCCCGTCCGCTCGAAGCCGCGCATCACGACGAACAGCGACGCGAAGAAAAGCAGCAGGTCCCAATCGACCCGCTCGATGGCGTACGCCGGATCGCGCTGCGCCACGAGCACCATCAGCGCCCCGGCGGCGATCGCCACGAGCGGCAATGAGCCCCCGACGAGCCACCCCACCACCGCGACGCCGAACATCGCAAGCCCCTTCGCCACGAGCGGCCGATCGAGCGGCACCGGGGGAGGGGAACACGCTGCTTCCGGTCGCGCGCGGAAGGGCTCGCGCAGCTCGGCGGCATACGCCCGGCGCAGCCAGGCGTAGGCGATGGCCAGCCCGCCCACCGCGACGGGCAGCATGTGCACGAGGAAGCCTCCGAAGCTGGCCCGACTCCAGATCCCGACCAGCATGTTTTGCGGGTTGCCGGTGACGGAGAGCACCGAGCCGACATTCGAGCCCATGGCGAGCCCGATGAGGTACAGGTTGGGCCGCACGCCGAGGGGCGGGAGCAAAGCGAGGAGGACCGGGGTCACGACCAGGCAAACCGTGTCGTTGACGAAGAACGCGGAGAGCAAGCCCCCGCCGACCACGACGGCGAAGAGCAGCCGCTCCGGCGACCGGGCGCGCTCGAGCACGAGCTGAGCGGCCCACTCGAAGAACTTGCCCACCTCGAGGTACCCGACGATCAGCATCATACCGAGCAGGAAGACGAGCACGTCGAAGTCCACGGCGGCGTACGCGTCCTGGAGCGGCAGCACGCCGAACACGACCATCGCGACAGCCCCGACCAGGCCGGCCGCGGGCCGATTGAGGTGGACGAACGGCAACCGCTGGACGGCGATGAGGAAATAGGTTGCGGCG
Source organism: Gemmatimonadales bacterium (assembly GCA_036522535.1). Lineage (GTDB taxonomy): Bacteria > Gemmatimonadota > Gemmatimonadetes > Gemmatimonadales > GWC2-71-9 > AG12. Next base: position 1,979 of record DATDFP010000307.1, on the reverse strand, counting down.
AAGATGAGGAGGCCGGCGGTCATTCAAATGCGGAGTGCGGAATGCGGAATGGACCAAATGTGGAGTGCGGAATGCGGAATGCGGAATTGAAAGGGAAGGTCCGATGCCGGACGTCGGTCACGGGTCTCGAGGGCCCTCCGATCCATTCCGCACTCCGCATTCCGCATTCCGCACTCGTTAGATCTCCCAATTCGAGAACAGCACGCCCTTAGCCGGATGAGGCTCCGGATAGCCGTCGTAGGTCATGCGGAGATCGGTCCAACGGACGCGATAGCCGCGGCCGATGAGGGCGCGGAATGCGTCCTCGTAGCGCGTCTGGCACCGGATCGCGATGCGGCGGATGCCGATCCGCGCCGCCGCCGCTTCGGTCGCCGCGACGGCCTCCCCGAATGCCTGCGCATCGCGCGCGGCGAGCTTGAGGACACGCACCTCGTCCTTGGGCCGCCCCTCGGCGAGGGGCGCAGCGTGCCACAGGACCAGCGCGCGCAGGCCGTCGTCGCCCTCGACCAGCGCCAGGTCGCCCAGGCCGAACTCGACGGTGAGGAGGATCTCGCGGGTGAAGTCGTAGCCCGCAACGAGCTCGCCGACCAGCCGGCGCGCCGCGGCGACGGCCTCGGAGGCGGCCGTGCCCTTGCGCTGGGACAAGAGGGCCGGGGCCGGATGCCCCCGCGTGGCGATGTCGTTGGTCATCGTGACGGTGAGGTAGGTCGGAGAGAACCCGAGCCGTCCGTAGAAGCCGATGTTCTCCACGGTGCGGGGCATCGTCTCGAGTCCCAGCGTCGCGACCCCTCCCGCTGCCCCCTGTTCCACGAGCCAGTCCACCGCGGCGCGCACCACGGTCTTGCCGACCCCCGCGCCCTGCCGATCCGGCCGCACCGCGAGCGGCCCCATCCATCCTTCCGTCCCGGAGCGGTGCCCGATGTTGAACGCCACGACCTCGCCGGACTCGTCGCGCCACAGCATCGCGCCCGCCCCGGCGTCGCGCAGGGCGTAGCGCCACACCTGGGGGTTGAGGTAGGGAACGCGCACCCCGACGAGCCCGTCCCGCCGGTAGCGGTCCGTGAACGCGTCCGCGAACACGCGGTTCAGGGCCTCCGTGTCCCGCTCGGTCGCGGGCTCCGGGCCGTACACCTGGCGCTCAGGCAGCCACGCCCGCATCGGTAGCTCCCAGAACGGCGGTGTCGTCCCGCACGACGCTCATGCCGCGAGCGGCGTCATACTCCACGCGGATCACCCGGTCGAGGCCCTCCCGCACCTGCTCAATGTGCGTGATGAGCACCACCTGGGGGAAGCGGTCCGCCAGGCGGCGCAGCAGGCCGACCACCTGACTGCGGCGGTTCTCGTCGAGCGAGCCGAAGATCTCGTCGAGGACGAGCAGCGTAAGCGGTTGACCCGCCCGCTCGGCGATCATCTGCGAGATGGCGAGCCGCAGCACCAGGCTCACGAGGTCTTCTTCGCCGCCGGAGATCACCGGCTTGGGGACACCCTCCTCGAGGACCGTCACCGTGTAGTCCTCGGTGAGCTCGAGCTCGTTGTAGCGGCCGTCGGTGAGATCGGCGAGGAACCCGGAGGCCAGCTCAGCGATTTCGGGGCGCATCCGCGCGTTCAGCTCGCCGCGCAGGTCGGAGAAAGCCCGGTCCAGCTCGTTGTGGAGGCGCTGGCGCGCCTTGAGCTCGGCGATCTGGCGTCCCCGCTCCGCGCGCTCGCGCTCCCGCCGAGCGACCTCCCGCACGTCGTCCTCTGCGCGGTTCAGAGCGCCCCGCGACTCGACCACCGCGAGCTCCGCCTCGCGCAGCGCGCCCACGGCGCGATCGTACCGCTCCTTCGCCTGCCTGTACTCCGTCTCGGAGAACCCTTCGGCCTGCACGGCTTCGGTGAGCTCCCGCACCCGGCGCTCCGAGACTGAAAGCTGCTGCTCGGCCCGGGTCGCCTCCCTCACGAAGCTCTCGGCCCGGCGCGCGCGCTCTTCCAGCGCCGCG
>DATDFP010000306.1:0-3836 GCA_036522535.1 Gemmatimonadales bacterium | reverse complement strand
TTGCCTCGTGCACGGGTCGCGAGAAGCGCCGCGAGCCTGACTGGGACGAGCACCGCCGGGTGATCGAACGTTCTATCCGGTCGGGCGCCTCGGACTCGTGATCTTCGTTGACACCAACTTGCTCATGTACGCAGTGGGCGGCGAGCATCCCCTGCGGGACGAGGCGCGGTCCTTCTTCGAGGAGGCCCTGGTGCGCGGCGAGCGCCTCGTGACCTCGGCGGAAGTGCTCCAGGAGCTTCTGCACGCTTATCTCCCGGTGACCCGGTTGGAGACGCTCGACGCGGCGCTGGCGCTGGCCGAGGCTCGCGTTCCGGTAGTGTGGCCGGTGGAGCCGGAGGACGTGCGGTTGGCCAGGACGTTGGTGGGCCGCTTCCCGGGGCTCGGGGCTCGCGACTTGCTTCATGTCGCCTGTTGCAAGCGCCGGGACGTAAGCGAAATCAAATCGTTCGATCGCGCACTGGCTGCGGCGTTCGCCCGGTCGTGAGCTGGCCCGCGTTTCTGCGAAGGCGAGGCGGCGCCAGGCGCTCGAGCTATCGAGATGACCGCGCTCCTCAGCGCCCCCGCTGTTTGAGGACGCGGCGGAGGATCTTGCCCGAGGGTGACTTGGGAATCGCGTCGATGACTTCCACGGCGCGGATCTTTTTGTAGGGCGCGACGCGCTCGGCGACGTAGGCCATGAGCGCGTCGCACGACACCTCTCCCTTCAGCACCACGAACGCCTTGGGGACTTCGCCACACTCCGCGTCCGAGATCGGGATCACGGCCGCGTCCAGAACGGCGGGGTGGGTGCGCAGCACGGCCTCGAGCTCGGCGGGGGGCACCTGGAAGCCTTTGTACTTGATCAGCTCCTTGAGCCGGTCGACGATCGTGAAGTACCCGTCTTCTTCCGCGCGCCCGATGTCGCCGGTGTGCAGCCAGCCGCCGGCGTCGATCGTGGCCGCGGTGGCCTCCGGATTGTTCAGGTACCCCTTCATTACCTGGGGCCCGCGGATCAGGATCTCACCGTCCTGGCAGGGCTCTCGGTCTTCGCCGCTCTCGGGATCGACGATCCGGCACTCCGTGCTGGGCACGAGCTGGCCTACCGTCCCGGGCCTCGACGCACCGCGTTCGTCCGGGGTAGCGTGGGTCACCGGGCTCGCTTCGGTGAGGCCGTACCCCTGCTTCACCTCGCACCCCAATCGCCGGGCGCACGCGGTTTGGAGGGCGGCCTCGAGCGGCGCCGCACCGCAAAAGATCGTGTGCAGGCTGGACAGATCGTACGCGTCGACCACCGGCTCCCTGGTCAGGGAGAGCACGAGCGGCGGTACCACGAATGCGCGCGTCACCCGGTGCGCTTGGAGCAGCCCGAGGAAGGGCTCCAGCTCGAACTTGGGGCTGGTGATGAGCGTCGCCCCGCGCCAGAGGCCAAGACTCAGCACGACGGTCATTCCATAGATATGGAAGAACGGTAAGACCGCGATGACGCGATCCTGCCCCGCGACGGGCTGCAAGTGGAAGGTTTGAATCAGGTTGGCCACCAAATTTCGGTGGGTCAGCATCACACCCTTGGGGAATCCGGTGGTCCCGCTCGAGTACGGCAGCACCACGAGGTCCTGCGCCGGATCGATATCCACGCGCGGGGCGGGCGCGTCGGCGTCGAGCAGCGTGGCGAACGGCGTCGCGCCTTGCGCCGCTCCGAAGACGAACAGCTCTTCGATCCCCGACCCCCGGGCTGCCGGTGCCGCCCGATCCAGGAACGGCGGCACCGTGACCAGGAACCGGGCACGCGCGTTGCGCAGCTGAAACTCCACGTCTCGCTCGGTGGATAGGCAGTTGATCGGCGTCACCACGCCGCCCGCGGCGACGGCGCCGAAGAAGGCGAGCGCGAACTCCGGCAGGTTCGGCGCGAACAGCCCCAGCACGTCGCCTTTCCCGAAGCCGCGCGCGGCGAGGCCCGCCGCGAGCCGGTCGACGCCTGCGGCGAGCCCGGCATAAGTGAGGACACGGCCACTTGGCCCGTCGATCAGCGCCGGCCGGTCGCCCAGCTGGGCCGCGTCTCCCAACACGAAGCGATGCAAGGCGACTTCGGGCACCGCGATGTCGGGGTACGGGCTGCGGAAGATCATGGACTGGCTCGCCGCGGGGAGAGTAGCGCAAGCGAGACTTATGGTCCCGCGCGGCCGGTGTCAACCTGGTTACTCGCCCTACGACATCGTCCGCGCCACGGCGTATCCGTGGATGCTCGTGACACCCGCCGCTAACACCCCCTCTCCCTTCGGGATCAGAGGTCCTCACCCCCTGTCCCCCTCTCCGTTCGGGATCAGAGGTCCTCACGCCCTGTCCCCGCTCTCCGTTCGGGATCAGAGGTCCTCACGCCCTGTCCCCCCTCTTCCTTCGGGATCAGAGGTCCTCACCCCCTGTCCCCCTCTCCCTTCGGGAGAGGGGGTACGACATTCTCCCTTCGTTCCCCCTCTCCGCAACGCGGAGAGGGGGTCAGGGGGTGAGGACCCTATCGGCGTTGCGGAGAAGGGTGGTGGGTGAGGACCCTATCGCCGTTGCGGAGAGGGGTAGTGGGTGAGGACCCTATCGGCGTTGCGGAGAGGGGGTCAGGGGGTGAGCACCCTATCGACGTTGCGGAGAGGGGGTAGGGGTGAGGACCCTACCGAGAGGAGGTCAGTGAGTGAAGACGGGAACGGGGGGGCCAAACCTTCGGCTCGTTCACGGCATCGAAGCAGGACCAACCCACTGAGGGGGAACCATGCTTCGCAGCCTCTGGCTCGTGCCGCTCGTCGCCCTCACCTACGGCGGTTGGGCGGCCATCACCGTCCGAGACTTGCCGGATTACGTCGTCGCGGGTCAACCCGTCACGCTGACGTTTACCGTCCGCCAGCACGGCGTCAGGCTGTTGAGCGGTCTCAGTGCCAGCGTCGACGCCCGCTCGGGCGACGACCGGGTAACGACTGCGGCGGCGCCGGGGCGTGGGGAAGGGCAGTACGTGGCCACCCTCACGCTGCCGCGCTCGGGGGAGTGGTCGATCACGATCCACAGCGGGTTCGGGAACAGCCGGGTCACGCTCCTGCCCGTGCGGGCTCTCGCCGCCGGGATGCCCGCGCCCGCGGCCCTGGCCGAGCGGGAGCGCGGGCGGCGCCTCTTCGTGGCGAAGGGGTGTGTCACCTGCCACGTCCATGGTGACGTCGCCGGGAGCGGCGTAGTCCCGGTCGGTCCGGAGCTGACCGCGATCCGGCTGCCCGCCGACTTCTTGGCGCAGTTCCTCGCGAATCCGGCGATCGCCGCGAAGAACGGGACGTTCCAGATGCCGAACCTCGACCTCACGGCGCAGGAGATCGCGGCGCTGGTCGCGTTCCTCGGGGGGGAGAGGCGTGGGGCGTCGGCGCCCTCTTCAAGTCACTTCCCCCGCATCGCATCCACACTCCACGGCCCCGGCCCTGCGGCGGAGAGATAGAGCCAGATAAAGCAGAACAGGATGGCGGGATGCCCCTGATTGAGCACCGGCCAAAAACCCTGTGGCGCGTGGCCCAAGAAATACGCGACCGCCATCTCGCCCGAGAGAATGAAGGCCACCGGCCGGGTGAACAGTCCCCCGAGGAGGAACAGGCCGCCAAACGTCTCGAGGATTCCGGCGATGCCGGCCAGCGTCGTGATCGGCGCGGTGCCTCCGCCCGGCATGATGGCCGCAGGAAACGCAAACAGCTTGGCCGTCCCGAACTGCATGAAGAGAAAGGCGGCGACGATCCTGAGGATGCTCCGCAGGTACGGAGCCCAGGTCGACCATCTTGCGACGACGCTCCCTTCGGTCACTGTGCGTCCCCCGGAAGTTGAGTGCGTGGTTCGAGAAT
>DATDFP010000305.1:0-5113 GCA_036522535.1 Gemmatimonadales bacterium | reverse complement strand
GGCCGGGGTGGCGCGGGTGGTGGTCGCGAGCCCTCGGCTCAACGCCGACAACGCGGCAATGATCGCGCGCGCCGGCTGGTTTCGCCTCGGGGGCGGCGAGCGCAGCGACTGGACGCTCGACGCCCGCGCCGATCTGCCCCTGCCCGGGTTGGAGCCGGCTGCGCCGCAGGTTCCAATTCCCCCCGGTCCCCCGACCCCATAAGCCATGAGCGTCTACCCTCTCAAATTCCTGATCCCGCTGCCCCGGGTCGACATCCTCTTCATCCACCTGGGGCCGCTCGAGGTCACCGGGTACGGGCTGATGATGATGGTGGCGTTCCTGATGGCGGGGTGGACGATCCAGATGGAACTGCGGCGCCGCCAGGCGAGCGAGGACTACGCCGCCGACATCGTCTTCGCGGCGGTGATCGGCGGCATCGTCGGAGCGAAGATCTGGTACGTGCTGCTCACGGGCGAGTGGGACACGTTGTTCCGGCGTGGCGGGTTCGTCTGGTACGGGGGGTTCCTGGGTGGCGTCATCGGGGTGCTCCTGAACGGCTGGCGGAGGCGCGTGCCCACGCGGTGGACGATGGAGCTCACCGCCGCACCCCTCGCGCTCGGCTATGCGCTCGGGCGGGTCGGCTGCTTCGTGGTGAACGACGATTACGGAATCCCGTCGTCGCTCCCGTGGGCGATGAAGTTCCCCGAGGGACTGCCGCCGACGACTGTCGAGAACCTGCAGAAGCTCCACGTCACGTTCCCGCCCAACGTGAACCCGGCGGACGTGGTCGCGGTCCACCCCACCCAGATCTACGAGACGGGGCTGATGATGCTCGCCTTCTGGTGGCTCTGGGGGCTGCGGGACCATCACCACGGCATGGGGTGGCGACTCGGCGTCTACCTGGTTCTCGCGGGCACCGAGCGGTTCCTGATCGAGTTCGTGCGCGCCAAGGACGACCGGCTCCTCGGACCGTTCACGCTGGCGCAGGCGGCCAGCGTGCTGCTCGTGCTCGCGGGCCTCTACATCACGCGTCGGCTGCGCGACCCGGACCGGGACGCGGCAGAGCTGCCCGCGTCGCTCAAGCTCCAGCCGGTGAAGGGAGTGGCTCAGGACTTCTCAAGGGAATGACGGTCGCCGGCGATCCTGCCCCACGCCGGCGAATCGGTGCCGCTGCAGCCACACGACCGCCACGATGAGGAGCACGATCAAGAGCAGCTGCAACGCCAGCGACTCGAGCGTCGGGTAGATGCCGAGCACGGGAATCCGGGGCGCCCATTCGATGACGCTGGTCTTCACGAGGCCCGCTTCCTGGAGGTCGGCGACACCCTTGCCCGCGAACACGAACGCCATGTAGTAGAGCATGGCGCCGCTAATCCCGAAAAACGGCCGGAGCGGCACCTTGAGGCCGAAGCGGTAGATCGCCACGTAGACCATCACCAGGGCCACGACGCCGACCAGGAGACCGCCTACCACCGCCGCCGTCCCCGATCCCCCCGCGCCGGGCGAGCTTCCCGACGTGAGCAGCGCCTTGTAGAAGAGGATGGTCTCGAAGCCCTCCCGATACACGGCCAGGAACGCTACGGACGACAGGGCGAAACCCGACCCGGTTTGCAGCGCCTCCTGCATCCGGCCCTTCACGAACGCGTTCCACTTGGCCACCTCGAACTTGGTGAGCAGCCAGTAGCTCACGTAAAACAGCACAGCGGTGGCGAGCAGCAGCGTGACGCCCTCGAACGCCTCGCGTTGGCCCGGCGTGAGCTCGAACAGCGCCTCGACGAGCACGGCCGTGAGCGCGCTCGCCGCGACCGCCGCCCAAGCGCCCTGGGCCACGTGACGGCGCCGCGCCGTCGCGCCCGCCTTCGCGAGGAAGGTCATGAGCGCGGCGACGATGAGGATCGCTTCGAACCCTTCACGCAGCAGCAGCACGAAGGACTGCATGAACAGGTTCGTGGACGAACCCCTGTCCGCCACCAGGCGCTCCGCGCGCTCGAGCCCCGAGAGCAGCCGCGCGTGGATCGCCTCGAGCTCCTCGCCGCTCGCCCCCGCCGCCGCGCGGGTGCGCAGGGCCGCGAAGGCATCCTCGAGCTCGCCGGCGAGCGCCGCGTTTCGAGCGCGGACGTCCGTCTCCACCTGCTCGAAGGTGAGATAGGCGTCGAAGGCGACTTTGTCGGAGCGGAGCGCAACCGCGGAGTCGAGCTGGCGCCGCACGGTCGAAAACGTGGCGGCCGCAGGCGAGGCCCGGTATTGTTGCCGCTCGGCGGTCGGAAGGACACGCAGGAACGCGACGATTCGGTCCGCCGCGTCCGGATCGAGCGCGCGGGCGAACCCGGGCATCGGCGTGCCGGGGCGCCCGCGCAGGATCAGCTGCTGGAGCTCCCGGTCGGTGAACCGTCCCTGCACCGCCAGGTCCCGCAGGGCCGGCGGGCGGACCGAAAGCGACGCCGCGAGCGGCCCGTCGCCTCCGCCCACGACGCCGTGACACGCGGCGCACTCGACCGCGTACAGCCCCTCACCCTCGCGCACCGCCCGGTCGCTCGCGCGGAACGTCGCGATGTAGGTCGCGACCGCCCAACGGTCCTCGGGCGACAGCGTCTCATCGAACTGCGGCATCGCCGTCCCCGCGACGCCGATTGTCACCTTCCGGTACACGTCAACCGGCGACACCGTGCTCATCGCCGAGCGGTCGGCAAGGTTCGCCGCCGGCGGACCCTTGAGACCCTTCGCCTTGGGACCATCACCCTGACCCGCCGCACCGTGGCACTGGAGACACTGCTCACGGTAGACCGCGGCGCCGCGTGCCAGCGACGGCGGCCGCACCGGGAAGGGGTCGAGCGCCCCACCCGCGGCCGCGGCGATGCGACCGACCAGGGCTTCGGCCCGCAACGAAACCGAATCGGGGGACGCGGCGCGGTCGATCATCGCACGGAGACCCGCGAGCTCGGCGTCGGCTACCGCCCGCACTGCGACCGGCAGGTACGGAACGTCGAGCCGGGCCTGGTCCAGGAACTGCCGCGCTTCGTCAACCTCGGCCGGCGCCGTGACGCGGACCGCCCCGCCTATTCCGGTCTGGGGCGTGACGCCGGCGGCGTACTCCTTCCCGGCCAAAGACGTGGCGGCCACGATGCGCCGCGCGACCGTGAGAGAGTCCTGCCCCGGCCCCTGCCCCGCGGCACGAGCCGCGAGGCAGAGGCCCAAGAGCCAGTCGAGAAGGAGGCTACGGTAGATGAAAACGGTTCTGATTCAGGGGCCCAAATACTAGAGTAAAATTGTCGGGAATTCAATGCCCCGAGGCACTCAGGCGCCTTCCAACACCGCCACCGCGACGGCCGCCTCGTGGGTGTGGGACAGGGATAAAAGCACCCGTTGCACGCCGAGCTCTCGGGCCCGCGCGGCGGCGACCCCGGTGAGATTCACGTCCGGGCGGCCGTCGGGCTTCCGCGTGACCTCGATCTCGCGCCACCCGATACCGCGCGCCGCCTCGCTCCCCTGAAGCGCCTTGTACACGGCTTCCTTGGCGGCGAGGCGCACCGCGACGTGGGTGGCGGGATCTGGCCGGCTCTCGCAATACTGGCGCTCGGCGAGCGTGAGCAGCCGCGCGAACACGCGTGACCCCTTGTCCCGAATGATCCCGCTCACCCGGGCCACCTCCACCAGATCGACGCCGACGCCGATCGCGGACACGGCGGCGCTCTCTAGAAGCCCAGCAGGGCGGCGAGCCAGGGGGGCGCGGGAAGGTAACCACCGAGCACGAATCCCAACCAGAGCAGCGCCGCCGCGACGGGCGCCCAGAGCGCGAACACGGGCCAGAGTGCCGGTCGCCAGCGCTCGATGGCCTCGATCTCCGGTGCCCAACGCCGCTCTTCCTCCGCCACTCCCGCTTCGAGTGCGAGCCAGGCGGCCTCGAGGCGTCGCGCCGCGGTGCGCACGGCGTCCTGCCACTCGGTGTGCACGCCCTTGTCGAGCACGCTCGCGTCCCGCACCCGCTCGGCAGCGGCGTCGAGGGCGTCGAGCGCGCCGACGAGGTGTTCGCCGCCCGATGCCAATCGGGCGGCGACGGCCCGCTTCTCCGAGGCCGAGAGCAGCCCGCGCCCCCAGCGGCGGCGCGGCATCCGTACCCGGCGCGCGGCGCGCTCCATCCGGGTATCGAGCGCGACGGTTACGCGCTGGGCGACCCGCCCGACGGCGTGCTCCCACGCCGCGAGCCACGCCCGGCGGCCCGCCGCCTCGAGCACCCGCTCGCGATCCTCACGCACCGCCGCGGCGCGGGCCTCTCCGCCGAGCTCGATGACCCGCGTCGCGAGCTCCTCCCGCACGTCGTCGATCGGCACCCAGGGCTCGGCCAGGCGGCGCGGCACGAGCAGGCGCCCGAGTGACGGCGCCAGCTCGGGCACGCGCAGGGGCATCAGGATCCTGAGGGGTGCGGTCATGTCACGGGCGGTGTGACGGGCGCATCGACATCCAGCTCGTCGAACCCATGGCGCCGCTCAAGCGAAAATGGCGTCGAGCACCGCCGCCGTGTCGGCGAGCGTTTCGAACACGTATGGCGCGCCGGCGGCGCGTAGGGCGGCCGTGTCGTAGAATCCGGTGGCGACCGCCAGGGCGCGCGCCCCGACCGGGCGACCGCACGCCACGTCCTCCGGCGTGTCACCCACGATTACGACGTCGGGCCCGGCAAAGGTGCGCCCCGTCAGCACCGCCGCCCGCGTCGCCGCGACCAGGGGGAGGTCGGAGCGGCGGTGCGAGTCCGAGCCGAATGCTCCGACGCGGAAGCGCGCCGGGTCGAGCCCCGCCGACCACAGCTTGAGCGCCGCCCCGGGCGCGAGGTTTCCCGTGAGCAGGCCCACCAGCGCCCGGCCGTCCCTCTCCTCGCCCGCGAGCGCGTCGAGCAGCTCTACGATCCCCACCATGAGCTTGGTGGACTGCGTGGTCTTCGCAAGCTCGTCGCCCAGCAGAGTGACATAGCGCCGGCACACCGCCTGGATACGGGCCTCGTCGCTCGCGTCCGGGTGCCCCGCCAGCGCGAGCAGCTCCCGCACGATCTGCGGGTCCGTCTTCCCGTCGAACCGATAGCGCTCGATCGGCCCCGCCGTCCCGACCTCGTCCAGCAGCGCGCGATGAATCGCGCGCCGGCCG
>DATDFP010000304.1:0-3887 GCA_036522535.1 Gemmatimonadales bacterium | reverse complement strand
AAAGAGTCGCTCCAGATTGCGATCGACGCCGCCAAGCAACGCAGCGAGCCGCTCGACCACGCGCTCTTCTTCGGGCCTCCCGGCCTCGGCAAGACGACCCTCGCCCTGCTCATGGCGAAAGAGCTCGGCGTCAACATCCGCACCACCTCGGGACCGGTGCTGGAGCGGCCCGGCGATCTGGTCGGCCTGCTCACATCGCTCGAGGCGGGGGACATCCTGTTCATCGACGAGGTGCACCGGCTGCGGCCCGCGCTCGAGGAGTTCCTCTATCCCGCGATGGAGGAATACCGGGTGGACGTGCGCATCGCCGACGGCGCGCACGCCCAGACCATCCCCATGGCGCTGGAGCGCTTCACCCTGATCGGCGCCACCACGCGCTTCGGGTTGCTCACGCCACCGATGCGCGCCCGGTTCGGCCTCGTGGAGCGGCTCTCTTACTATCCGCCGGACGATCTCGCCCAGATCATCGTCCGCTCCGCGGGGATTCTGCGCGTCCCGGCGGATCCGGCGGGCATCGCTGAAATCGCGCGGCGCAGCCGCGGCACACCGCGGGTCGCAAACCGGCTGTTGAAGCGCGTGCGGGACTACGCCCAGGTGAGGGCGGACGGGAATATCAGCGCGCCGGTCGCCGCCGAGGCGCTGAAGCGGCTCGACGTGGACGAGTTCGGCCTCGACGACATGGACGGCCGCATCCTCAAGACGATCATCGAGCAGTTCGAAGGAGGCCCCGTCGGCCTGACCACGATCGCGGCGGCGGTGGGCGAGGACCCCGGAACGCTCGAGGAGGTCTACGAGCCGTTCCTGATGCAGCAAGGGTTCCTCGCCCGGACACCGCGCGGTCGCTGCGCCACCGCGGGCGCCTACCGCCACTTCGGGTTCACGCCTCCCAGGAGCGCGGAGCAGCCGACGATGTTTGACGGATAAGAACAATGCGGAATGCGGAGTGCGGAATGCGGAATTGATTGGTCGGCGTCGGGACGCGAGGTGCGGCTGGAAGCTTACGCGGACACTCCGCATTCCGAATTCCACATTCCGCATTTGGTCCCATGCACCGTACTTCGGACTTCGATTACCCCCTTCCCCCCGACCGCATCGCCCAGGAGCCTCTTCCCGACCGCGCGGCGAGCCGCCTGCTCGTGCTCGAGCGCGCGACCGGCGTGATCCGGCACCGCGTGTTTCGTGACGTCGGCGACCTCCTGGCAGCCGGGGACGTGCTGGTCCTCAATACTTCACGGGTCATTCCCGCGCGACTGCACGGGAAACGGGAAACGGGAACTGTCGCCGAGCTTCTGCTCGTCCGCGAGCTACCCGACCGGACGTGGCTCGCCATGGGGCATCCGGGTGGGAAGCTCAAGCCGGGCCGCACGGTGCGGTTCGGCTCCGACAGCGTCGTCGAGATCATGGAGATGCTCGGAGGTGGACTGCGACGTGTGAAGTTCCACGGCCCGCTCGACGCGCGGGCGACGCTCGAGAAGTACGGCGAGGTCCCGCTCCCGCCCTATATCCGCCGCCCGGCCGGGCCGGCGGACCGCGAGCGCTACCAAACGGTCTATGCCGAGCACGAAGGCAGCGTCGCGGCCCCCACCGCCGGGTTGCACTTCACGCCGGAGCTGCTGGACGCGCTCCGCGCCAAGGGCGTCGCCGTGGTGGCGCTCGACCTGCACATCGGCCCCGGCACGTTCAAGCCGGTGGAGGTGGATGATCTCGCGGCCCACGTGATGCACCCGGAGCCGTACCTGATTCCGCCGGAGACGGCCGAGATCGTCAATCGCGCGAAGGCGGCCGGGCGGAGCACGTGGGCGGTGGGGACAACGGTGGTGCGGGCGTTGGAGACCGCCGCAGACGAGCGCGGCCGGATCCGCCCCGGCGCCGGGGAGACCGCCCTATTCATTTATCCTCCGTACCGATTTCGGGCCGTGGACCGGCTGCTCACGAACTTCCACCTTCCCCGCTCGACGTTGCTGATGCTGGTGTGCGCGTTCGGGGGGAATGAGCTCGTGATGCGCGCCTATCGGGAGGCGGTCGAGCAGGGGTACCGGTTCTATTCTTACGGCGACGCGATGGCCGTGGTGTAGCGACCCCCCCTGCGACCCCGCTCGCGATCCTCGCGTGACGCAGCACACGTGACCATCTCTCCGCCGGGCGGCAGGACCGTAGGGTGCAGGCGTTCCCGGTGACAAATGAGGTAACGGCAGTGACGCTCGATTCTCTCGCGGTTCGAGGCTGCCGCACGCGCCGGCCGGCTTCAATCGTGGCCCACGAATTGCGAACGCTCCGCGCACAAAGAATCTCGGATACCCGGCACGCATTCTCGGAATGCAGCAGGTACCGGCCCCGCCTCCGCGGGGTCCCGCGTAACGCCGTGAAAGGGAGAGCGCAAAGGTGGCGGTTAGTTATCGAATCGGTGCGCGTCAGGTGGGTCGTCTCTGGCTGCTCGGTGCCGGAGTGCTGCTCGGCCTGCTCGCCCTCCCCGCGGTCGCCCACGGCCAGCATGCCGTGGCGAATGTTTCCGGACTCGAAGACGAGCAGCAATTGGCAGATGCGGGACGAGAGTTCGACGTTCCATCCATCCTCATGTGGGTACACGCGCGCCAGGAGTCGGGCATCCACGGCAACAACAAGGCTCGCGGCCCGGGCTTCATCGTCGTTCAGCGAGACGCTCGAGGTGATTCGATCGGGTACAAGCGAATCTGCCGGGAAATCGGACGCATGCAGATTCTTCCGTGCCGGCCCGATTCCAAAGGAAAGATCCAACCGATCGATTGGACCTGGCTGACTCCACACTGTAACAAGAAGAAGAACCTGTACGCGTACGATCACAACATCCGCTGCGGAGCGGCCATTCTGGCCTACAACTACCAGAAGTACGGGTCCTGGATCGAGGTTGTGAAGCGGTACAATGGCTCGGGAGATCAGGCTGAAGAGTACCGCGCCCACGTCGAACAGATCCTCGGGAGAATCGTCCTGCGAATGGTTGAGAAGGCGCAATCGGATTCTGTTGCTGTGTCCCTGGCGGGATTCGTGATCGGACGCTAGTAGGGGCACCCCATGTAGCAGGGGCACCGCAGTGCGGTGCCCTTACAGGTCCATCTTGTCGGCTCACCACCGCCTGATTACGCTCTAGTCCACTTCATCGTGGCGCCGCTCGCCGGGGGCTCCCTGCCCTTTGATGGTCGAGTGATGTTCGAGTTCACCGTCGACGCCACCTTCGCCGCCGCCCGGACCGGCCGTCTCGCACTTCCCCATGGGACGGTGGTCACGCCGTGCTTCATGCCCGTAGGCACCCAGGGGACCGTCCGCGCGCTGTCTCCCGCCGACCTGAAGGCGGCCGGCGCCCAGCTGGTGCTCGCGAACACCTACCATCTGCACGTGCGCCCCGGCGAGCAGGTGGTGGAGCGGCTCGGCGGCCTGCACCGTTTCATGGGGTGGGACCGGCCGCTGCTCACCGACTCGGGCGGCTTCCAGGTGTTCTCCCTCGAGGGGTTCCGCCGCGTGCACGAGGACGGCGTGGAATTCCAGAGCCACGTCGACGGAGGCCGCCGGTACCTCACCCCTGAGCGGGCGACGGACATCCAGTGGGCCCTGGGCGCGGACATCGCGATGGCGTTCGATCACGTCGTACCGGGAGGCTCGGACGCCGCGACCGCTCGCGACGCGCTGGAGCGCACGCTGAGCTGGTTGGAACGGTGCGCGCGGAGGCATGGGGAGCTGAAGGCGTTAGCCGACGCTACGACGCTACGCCATAAGGGCCCGCCGGGCGGGCACGTACAACATAGCGTCCTAGCGTCGGCTAACGGTGCCGTGGCGTCTGGCAACCAGACGTTATGGCCGATCTTGCAGGGCGGGACGCATCTCGAACTGCGGACCGAAGGGTTGCGGCGGATCCT
>DATDFP010000303.1:0-2796 GCA_036522535.1 Gemmatimonadales bacterium | reverse complement strand
AGTTCAAGCGCGAGCCGCTCCGCCGTCTTGCGACCGATGCCGCTCACGGAGGCGAGCAGCCCGATGTTGCGCTCCTTCACCGCCCGCACCCCGCGCTCGACGCCGAGCGCCGACAGGAGCGCGATGGCGATTTTCGGTCCCACGCCGCTGACGTCGATCAACCGCTGAAAGAAACGCCGCTCGGCCTCGTCGCGGAAGCCGTAAAGGGCCCAGCCGTCTTCCCGCACGACCAGCTCGGTCGCGAGGGCGACGGTTTCGCCCAAGGCCGGGAGTTGCTCCATGACGCCCAGGGGGACCACGATCTCGTAGCCGACGCCGCCCGCCGTCTGCACGACCACGCGTTCGCCGCGCTTCGCCGAGAGGCGACCGCTCACCTGCGCGATCACGGGCCCCGCAGGAGGTATGTGAGCGCGACCGCCACGCCGTCCGCCGCGTCGGCCGGCCGGGGAGCCGACTTGAGACGCAGCAGTCGCGCCACCATCGTCCCGACATGCGGCTTGCGGGCGCCGCCCGTGCCGGTCACGGCCTTCTTGACCGTCGCGGGAGGGTACTCGGCGATCTCGACTCCCGCCTGCCGCGCGGCGAGCAGGACTACGCCGCGCGCGTGGCCGAGCACAAGGGTGGTGCGGACGTTCCGATGGTAGAAGGCGCTTTCCAGCGCCAGCGTGTGCGGCCGGTGCCGGGCGATGAGCTCGACGATTCCGGCGTGCAGCTCTTCCAGCCGATCGGGGAGCGGGGTCCGGCGCGCCAGGCTGATGACGCCGCACTCGATCAGCCGGCCCATTCCGGGCGCCCCGTCGCCGGTCTCGATCACGCCGTAGCCGGTGACCGAGGTGCCCGGGTCCACCCCCAGCACCCTCACGTCACGCCGTCACCGCCGCCATCGTCTCGGCGTCGATGTCGAAATTCGACGACACCTTCGCGACGTCGTCCATCTGTTCCAGGGCTTCGATCAGCTCGAGCAGGTGCTTCGCATCCCGGCCGTCCACCTTGACGGTGCTCTTGGGGATCATGGCGATCTCGGCCGACTGCACCGGAATCCGCTTCGCCTTGAGCTTCTCCTGTATCGCGTGCAGCTGGCTCACCGGCCCGGTGATGAGAAACAGGTCACCGTCGCGCACCATGTCGTCGGCGCCCGCTTCCAGCGCCGCCTCCATGGTGGCATCCTCGTCGGCTCTGGTGGCGTCCACGGTGATCTGCCCCCTGCGGTCGAACATCCACGCGACCGAATTCGCCGCGGCGAGGTTGCCGCCGTGTCGCGTGAAGACGTGCCGGACCTCGGCCACGGTGCGGTTCGCGTTGTCCGTGGTCGCCTCGATGAAGATCGCCGCCCCGCCCGGGCCGTAGCCCTCGTAGGTCACCTCGACGTACTGCACGCCCTCGAGCTCGCCCGTCCCCTTCTTGACGGCGCGCTCGATGTTGTCGAGCGGCATGTTCTCGGCTTTCGCGGCGTCGATGGCCGTGCGCAGGCGGGCGTTGCCGGCAGGGTCGCCGCCGCCCTGTTTCGCTGCGATGGTGATTTCGCGGATCAGCTTGGTGAAGAGGGCCCCGCGCCGGGCGTCGGCTACGGCCTTCTTCCGCTTGATCTGCTTCCACTTACTGTGGCCGGCCATGGTGCACCTTCGGGTTGCCCGACGCTACGACGCTAAGTTGTACGATCTTACAACGTACCGTCATAGCGTCGGATAACGTCCGCTTCAAGTTACACCGCCCGCCACCGCGCGCCACACGCCTCACCGGTCCGGGTCCAGCATATCCTCGAACCGCATCCAGCGCCGGTAGAAGTAGAGGTCGATGAAGCCCGTGGGCCCGTTGCGGTTCTTCAGGATCATCAGCTCGGTCGCGCCCTCGACCCCGTAGCCGGGGTTGTACATCTCTTCGCGGAAAATCCCGAGGACCACGTCGGCGTGCTGCTTGATCGCGCCGAGGTGGCCGAAGTCGTCCAGGTTGGGGCGGGCGTCCGGTCGCTTCGGGTCGAGCCGGGGCAGCTGGCTGACGCACAGCAGCGCGACTTGGCGCTCGAGGGCGAGGGCCTTGAGCCGCTGCAGGACGAGCGCCAGGTCTTCGTCCTGCGTCGAGCGGATGACGCCCGCGGGCGACGGCGCGAGCTGCAGGTAGTCCACCACCGCGAGCGCGAGCTGGCGGACTCCGTCGAGACGGCCCGCCGCCGTCTCGAAGTCCGGGGCCGCGAGAGGGAGCGCCGTGAGCGGCAGGTCGCGAAGTCGCACCGCCGCGCCGCCGATTCCGGCGCGTGTCTGGTCGCTCAACGTCGCCGTGCGCAGCTCGTCCACCGCCGCGCGGCCCTCGATGGCGAGCGCCCGCTCCATCAAGCGCTCGCCGTCCATCTCCCCCGAGAAGAACGCGACGCGGCTGCCCTGCCGCGCCACGCGTAGGGCCAGCCCCAAGGCGAGCGCCGACTTGCCCGAGCCGACGTCGCCGCCCAGGACGACGAGGTCGCGGCGGCGGAACCCGCCCCCGAGGAGCTTGTCGAGCGAGGGGAACCCCGTCGGGACGGTATCGCCGGCGATCGCCCCGGGTTGCTGCTGGTCCACCCGCTCGACGAGAGTCTCGAGGGAGGGACGCCGCTCCAATCGGCGCTGCCCCATTCGTGCCTTCCTGTGCGTCTACGCGTCTGTGCGTCTGTGCGTCTGTGCGTCTGTGCGTCTAGCCTAATAGATGTACGCGCGCGGTCCGTGCGGCAACGGCGATGACCTCGCCCGCCTCGGATCCGAGCACGTCCCGGGCGGGGGCGACGAGCTGGGCGAGCACGAGCGCCGCCGCCGCGGGCGTCCCCGG
>DATDFP010000302.1:0-6112 GCA_036522535.1 Gemmatimonadales bacterium | reverse complement strand
AGCTGGCGGCACAGGAGCGGGCAGCGGCGGTGGCGAGGGGCCGGGGAGGGGGGGCGGGTGGGGAGGGGGGAGACGATGCCTGAGGTCCCCCAGAACGGCGGCTATGCTCTAGCGGCCTACATCGTGACGGCCGCCATCCTCTTGGGGTACGCACTGTCACTGCACCGCCGCACGCGGCGGCGCTAGGAGCCGTCCCGCTTCCCCGCCAGCAACTCGGCTCGCACCTCCGAAAGGCGCTCCATCCCGCCCGGCTTCTGGGTCGCCCAGAGGTGCAGCGCCTCATCCGCCGCCTTGATATCGCCGGCCTGGAACAACGCCTGGGCGTTGAGCCACAGCGCCTCGGTGCCGCCGCCCGCGGCGTAGGCCCGCGCGAAGCGCGAGGCGGCTTCGGCGTGGCGACCTGCGCGGCGATAGAGCCTGCCCGCCGCCACGGCGGCGTCGGGACGCTCCTCGAGTGCCAGCGCCTGCTCGTAGGCCGCGAGCGCCTCCTTTTGCCGGAACGCCATCTGATATGCCTCGGCCAAGAGCATCCACGCGTCGGAGTTCTCGGGGAAGCGCTCGGTCGCTTCCTGCGCGGCGGCGACGGCGCCCCAGCGATCCTCGATGGCGCGTCGCAGGCGCACCAGGGCTGGGTAGGGCTGGGCGAAGACGGGCGTGATGATACACCCCAGCCCGAGCCACCAATCCGCGCGTCTCGGAGCGTGGCGCCGGCAGGCGGCCGCCCGCCGCACGGTGAAGCGCACCAGGCCTGACCGCAAAGAGCGCAGCATTGCTTGATTATGGGATGTGGCGCGGAGAGATTGCAACGACTCATGTCACACCCGCCGCGGCAACCTCTTTCTCTGCGGGCCCTTACGGGGCGGCGCATCGTAGTCACCCGCGCGCGAGAGCAGGCCGCCGAGCTGGTTGACGCGCTCACCAGGCTCGGTGCCCAGGTCATCGCCGCCCCCACCATCCGGATCGAGCCGCTCACGGACCTCGGTGCTCTGCGCGCGGCCCTGACCGACCTCTCCCGCTACGACTGGATCGTGTTCACCAGCCAGAACACTGTCCACGTCGTATGCCGTAGCCTGGCTGATTGGGGACTTCCCGCGCGCGAGCTCGGCCGAGTCGCCGTCGCCGCAATTGGGCCCGCCACGGCGGCTGCACTGGCCCGTTGCGACGTGACGCCGGACGTCGTGCCGGCGCGCTACGTGGCCGAGGCGGTCGTGGAGGCGTTGGCTACGCGGGGCGACCTGCGGGGCAAGCGCGTCCTCCTTCCCCGAGCGCGCGGGGCGCGGGACGCGCTGCCCGAAGGGCTTCGCGCGCACGGCGCCATGGTGGATGTGATTCCGGTGTACGACACGGTTCGGGAGCCGGGCGACGGCGGCGCGCTGGCGGCGGAGCTCCGCGCAGCGCGGATCGACGCTGTGACCTTCACTTCGTCGTCCACGGTGCAGAGTTTCGTGGATCTCGTGGGACGGGAGGCGGCGGCGTGCGGCACGTTTGTGGTCGCGGTGATCGGGCCAGTGACGGCGGCCACCGCCCGCGAGCTGGGACTGTCCGTCGCCGTGGAGGCCGAGGAGTACACAGTCCCCGGGCTCGTGGACGCGCTGGCGCGGTACTTCCAGCGGGAAACGGGACACGAAAAACGGGAAACGTGGGCGCAGCCTTGAGGTTGGGCACGCGGGGCAGCCGGCTCGCGCTTTGGCAGGCGGAGTGGGTGAAAGTCGCACTCGCGCGCCACGGCGCGACGGCCGAGGTCGTGGTCGTCGAGACACGGGGAGACGCCGACACCGACCGGCCGCTCCACCAGCTCGAGGGGAAGGGCTTCTTCACGAAGGAAATCGAGGAGGCCCTGCTGGACGGGCGCATCGACGTCGCCGTCCACTCCCTCAAAGATCTTCCGACCCGCCTCCCCGAGGGGCTCGCGCTGGGCGCCGTGCCGGCGCGTGCCGATCCCGGCGAGGCCCTCGTGGTGCGAGAGGGGCGTGCTTCCACGATCGCGGGGCTCCCGCGCGCGGCCAAGCTCGGGACGTCGAGTTTGAGACGCGTGGCCCAGGTCCGCTACCTCCGGCCCGATTTCGAGATCGTTCCGCTGCGCGGCAACGTGCCGACGCGAGTCCAAAAGGTGAGGGAAGGACGAGAGGGGCTCGACGCCGCCCTGCTTGCGTGCGCCGGGCTCGAGCGCCTCGAGTTGGCAGCTCAGGTCGCCGCCCGGCTCGACCCGCTCGAGGTCATGCCTGCGCCCGGGCAGGGAGCCCTGGGGCTCGAAGTGCGAGGGGACGACCGGCGGGCCCGCGCCGCGCTGGCGCCGCTCGACGATCCCGTGAGCGCGCTTGGGGTAACCGCCGAGCGAAGCCTGCTCGCCGCCCTCGGCGGCGGGTGCCAGGCTCCGGTCGCCGCTTACTGCGGGAAACGGCAAACGGGAAACGGGAAACGGGTGCTGTACGGGCGGGTGACGGCGCGCGACGGATCGGTGCAGATCACGGCCTCCGCCGAGATCGAGGAGGGGGATCCGGGCGCGGCCGGCGTGGCAGTGGCCGCCTTGCTCGACGCCCAGGGCGCGGCCACCTTGCTCGGACGATGAGTCAGTTTCCGATTCTACGCATGCGCCGGCTGCGCCGCACCGCGGCGCTCCGCCGGCTCGTCCAGGAGACCCACCTGGTTCCCTCACAGCTCGTGTGGCCGCTGTTCGCGTGTCACGGCGAGGGGGTGCGGCAGGCGGTGGGGGCGCTCCCCGGCGTGTTCCAGACGTCAATCGACGAGCTCGTGAAGGACGCGGAGCGCGCCCAGCGGCTGGGGCTCGGCGGGATCATCCTGTTCGGCTTGCCCGCCATGAAGGATGGCACCGGCTCCGAGGCCTACGACGAGCGGGGGATCGTGCAGCAGGCGGCGCGGGCCGTGAAGCGGGCCGTGCCCGACCTGCTGCTCATCGGGGACGTGTGCCTGTGCGAGTATACCGATCACGGGCACTGCGGCGTGATCCAGGACGGCGAGGTGGACAACGACGCATCGGTGTATTTGCTCGGCAAGGTGGCGGTGTCGCAGGCGCGTGCCGGCGTCGACATCGTGGCGCCGAGCGACATGATGGACGGCCGCGTGGCCGGGATCCGGAAGGCGCTCGACGCGGCGGGGTTCGGGCGCGTGCCGATCATGTCCTATGCGGCGAAGATGGCGTCGGCCTTCTACGGGCCGTTTCGCGAGGCCGCGGGGTCCACGCCCCAGTTCGGTGACCGCCAGTCCTACCAGATGCAGGGAACGAACGCCGATGAGGCCATGAAGGAGATCCGGCTCGATATCCAGGAAGGCGCGGACATCGTCATGGTGAAGCCGGCCCTGCCGTGTCTCGATCTCATCCGCCGCGCCAAGCAGGAATTCGGCTCCCCGCTCGCGGCGTACCAGGTGAGCGGTGAGTACGCGATGATCCGGGTGGCGGCCGAGCGGGGGATGCTGGACGAGCAGCGCGCCATGTGGGAGACGCTGCACGCCATCCGGCGCGCGGGCGCGGACATCATCCTCAGCTATTTCGCGCCCTGCGCGGCGGAACAGCTCTCGTAGGGCGCAGCATTGCTGCGCCCTTACCTCATGATCTCGGAAGGAGGACTGCCTTCCAGAGCGCGGCCGCCACGGCGGCGCCGAGGAGCGGCCCGATCCAGTAAACAGCCTGGCCGCTCCACGTGGCGCTGATGACCGCTGGGCCGAAGGCGCGCGCCGGGTTCATCGCCGCCCCGGTGAGGCCGCCGCCGACGAGCGCATCCACGAAGACCGCGAGGCCGATCCCCCATCCGGCCATCCGCGGAGCCTCCTGCGACACCGCCGTCCCGAACACCGCGCTGACGAGAAAGAACGTGAGGATCGCCTCGATCCAGATCGCCCGTAGGAAGGTGACGTCGGCGGCGAGCTGGGGCGTCCCCGCGCGGGCGAGGATCACCGCCTGCTGGGGAAGGATGCCCTTGATCAAGGCCGCCCCGACGAGCGCGCCGAGGAGTTGCGCCAGGATGTACTGCAGCGCCATGCGGCCGTCGATTTTGTCGGCGATCCACAGGCCCGTCGTGACCGCGGGGTTGATGTGGCCGCCGGAGATGTTCATGGTCATCGAGACCACGATCGCCAGGGCGACGCCGTGCGCGAGGGCGATACCCAGCGTGCCGATCGATGCGGCGGCCGGCCCGGCGGCGGCGAACGCCACGACGCTCCCGCCGCCCAGGAACACGAATAACAGCGTGCCGACGAACTCGGCCGTCAGCGCCCGCAGCTTCTGGGACAACACGGATCGATCCTCGGAAGGGAGGCGGCGGCAATCTACGCTATGCGCGGCGCAACACTAGGGACGCGTTGATCCCGCCGAATCCGAAGGAGTTCGAGAGCACCACGTCGGGGGCCGCCGCCCGTCCGTCGCCCGGGAGGCAGTCGAGATCGCATGCCGGGTCGGGGCGCTCGAGGTTGATGGTGGGCGGCAGCCAGCGGCGCACCATCGCGAGGGCGCAGATCGCCGCCTCGATCGCGCCGCTCGCGCCGAGGGCATGGCCGTAGTAGCCCTTCGTGCCACTCACCGTCAGACGATAGGCGTGGTCGCCGAACACCTGCTTGATAGCCGCGGTCTCGGTCGTGTCGTTGAGCGGCGTCGAGGAGCCGTGGGCATTGATGTAGCCGACCTCACCGGGGGTGACGCGGGCATCGTCGAGGGCGAGCCGCATCGCGCGCGCCGCCTGGCGCCCATCGGGGCGCGGCGCGGTCATGTGATAGGCGTCGTTGGTGCAGCCGTAGCCCGCGATCTCGGCATAGATCCGGGCGCCGCGCGCGAGCGCATGCCCCCGCTCCTCGAGCATCAACACCGCCGCCCCTTCGCCCATCACGAACCCATCCCGGTCCTCGTCGAACGGGCGGGACGCGCGGGCAGGGTCGTCGTTGCGGGTGCTCATCGCTCGGATGATGCTGAAGGCGGCGTAAGTCATGGGCGCGAGAGGCGCCTCCGCGCCGCCCCCGAGCATCAGGTCGGCGCGCCCGCTGCGGATCGCGTGGAACGCGTCGCCGATGGCGATCGTCCCCGAAGCGCAGCTCATGGCGTTCGTCGAGTTCGGTCCGGTGAAGCCGAACTCCATAGCAATGTTGCAGCTCGCCGCCCCCGGGAAGACCGCCAGAGCGAGCGCCGGGTCAAGCCCGCGCGGGCCGTCGGTGCGGAAGGAGTCGACCTGCGCCTCGGCGAACGCGACGCCGCCGAGCGCCGAGCCCATCATCGCGCCCACCCGGTCGGGGTCCTCCCGCGCCGGGTTGAGCTCGGCGTCGGCCAGAGCGAGCCGGCCGCTCGTCACGGCCAGCTGCGAGAAGCGGTCGAGGCGCCTGGCGCGCTTCGCCTCCAGGTGGTCCTGGGGACGGAAGTCGGGGATCTCAGCGGCGATCCGGGAGCGAAACGGCGTCGGGTCGAAACGGGTGAGCTCCCGCACGGCGGAGCGCCGGGCCGCGAGGCCCGCCCAGAGCCCGGCCGCGGCCGTTCCGATCGGCGTCACGGCGCCGACGCCCGTGATCACTACCCGGCGCTCTCCGTTTCTCATGAGCCCTCCGCGAACATCTTGATCCCCCAGAGCGTGCGCGATGCGATACCGCGGATGAACACGGGGCCGATCACGAGGCCCGCCGCGAGCGCGCCGACGAGCGGCCACGCCGGTCCCCGCCACGCGTGAACGATGGTCACGGCGACCGCGGCGCGTCCGGGCACGGGCGCGAGCCGCCACGCGACGTCCATCCCTCGGGTGATCCCCCGCACGTGGCGATACCGGATCTCCCGTCCCTCGCGGTCCACCGTCATCTCGGACACCCACCAGGCCGGGTAACGGAGCGGACCGAACGGGCGCCACGCGGCCATCTCGACGGTGCCGCCGCCGTCGCGGCGATCGAGAAAGCGAACCCAGCGGTAGTGAGGCAGGATGTCCGGCCAACGCTCGACGTCGGTCGCGATCTGAAAGATCCGATCGACCGACGCATCCATAAGGATTTGGTTGACCGTGTGCATCGCAGTCGTCAGCCTTCAGTGAAGTTGCCAGACGCCAAGCCGCAAGCGGTTGCCCGTCGCAAGACGTCAGTCGTGCACACTTGGCACTGTCGGCTGGAGACCGCTTGCGGCTTGGCGTCT
>DATDFP010000301.1:0-5404 GCA_036522535.1 Gemmatimonadales bacterium | reverse complement strand
CGCTGTCCAGTAGTTGGCCGATCACGCGGCGCCTGACCGGGTCGGTCCGCCTGGCGGCCGCCCTCACACGATCCGTGTTCGAGAGCGGGGAGCTTCCCTCCCAGGTCGTCCGGCGGGCCATGTGGCGGCGCACGGTGTCGGTCGGGCTGCGCTACCGGTTGTGAAGCGAAGCAGGCGTGAAAAAGAGGCGTGAAAAAGAAACGTGAAAAAGGGGCGTGAAAAGTAGGCGTAAGAAGCGCAAAGCGCCGGCGGCGATTCCGTCCTCCACGCCTCTTTTCCACGTCTTCTTTTCACGTCTCTTTTACACGTCTCTTTTACACGTCTCTTTTCATTCCCCGGTCAGCATCCGGCGCCGCAGCACGGCGAGCTTGCGCCGCAGCGATCCGTCGAACACCCGGTCCCCCACGCGCACGACCACGCCCCCCAGGATGCCGCGGTCGGCGCGGAAGTGGGCCCTGACCTCCTTGCCGAAGGCGGCGCCGAGCCGCTCTACGATCTCCCTCTCGAGTCCGGGGTCCGGCTCGTCGGGCAAAGTGACGCCCGCGTGAACGCGATTGAGTTTGACGTCGACCAGCCCCTGGTACTCGCGAGCGATCTCGCCGAACAATCCCTGCCGGCCGCGGCGCACGACTGCCTGGAGAAACCGTACGAATTCGGGAGGCGCCACCCCGCTCAGCGCGCGCGCGAGCAGCGCGCTCTTGGTGGCTTTGGCGACGCGGGGAGAGTCGAGCGCAACCGAGATGCGCTCATCGGCCTGGATGGCGCCCGACACGGCATCCAGCAGCCGGCCGAAGCGCTCGACGGCGTCGCCGCCCGCGGCCCCTCCCGCGAGAAACAGCGCCTCTGCGTAGTTCCGCGCGATCGTGGTGCTCTTCACCGGCCCAGCTCGAGACCTGCCAGGTATTCCGTCACCAGCCGGCGGTTCGCTTCGGTGTCGAGGCTCGCGTCGAGCAGCCTCACGGCGGCGGCGATCGAGAGGTCCACGGCCTCCCGCCGCAGCGCCAGCAGGGCCTTTTCCTTCTCTTCGCCGATTTCCTTGCGCGCCCGCGCCAGCAACTGCTCGTACTCCTCCCGCGCCTTGGCGAGCAGCGTGGCGCGCTCCTTCTCGGCGACGGTCTTCGCCTTGTTGAGGATCTCCTGCGCCTCGCCCCTCGCCGCGGCTACGAGCCTCTTGTGCTCCTCCAGCAAGGCGGCTGCCTCCGCGCGGTTCTTCTCCGCCTCCGCGAGCTGTCGCTCGAGCTTTTGCTCGCGCTCCCGCACCGCGGCGAGGAGCACGGGCCAGGCACTGCGCCTGAGCACGTAGAGCAGCAGCCCGAAAACGACCAGCGTCCAGATGACGAGCCCGCCATCGACCGTGAGCGGACCACCGCCCCCTCCCCCCGACTCTTGGCCGAACACCGGTCCGCCGGTGGCGGTCACGAGCAGCAGCGCGAGCCCGAGCGACTTCCGCATGGCGTCCTAGAACGTCACCTTGCCCTGCATGACGAACGCCACCACGGCCGCGAACAGCGCGACCCCTTCGACGAGCGCTGCCGCGATGATCATGGCGGTCTGGATGCGGGCGCTGTTGTCGGGCTGGCGGGCCATGCCTTCCACGGCCTGACCCCCGATCCGCCCGATCCCCACGCCGGCGCCGAGCACCGCGAGGCCGGCCGCCAGGCCGGCGCCGATGAGCGCATAGCCCTTGCCGGCCGCGCCGGCCACGGCGCCTTCCTGAAGCAGCGCAAGCACGTTCAGCAGCATGTCACACTCCGATCGTGAGCGGGAGATCCCGTTCCGTCCGCGCTCGCCCGCCCGAGCGCCGATTCTCCCGGATCGGCGTTGCGGCGGTGGCTCCCTTCGATCGCTCGAGCGATCAGTGAGCTTCGTCCGCCAAGCGGCGGACTACCTCCGACGGCGGCGGCGAGCGCCCGGCGCCGTCGGTCCCCACAGACCCTAGCCGTGCTCGGCGCGCATCAATCCGATGAAGACGCTCGTCAACAGCGTGAACACGAACGCCTGCAGGAACGCGACGAACAGCTCCAGCAGCATGATCCCCGTGGCCATGAGGGACGCCGCCACGCCCACGAGATAGCTCTGGAAGAAAAACGTCAGCCCGATCAGGGCCAGCACCACGACGTGGCCCGCAGTCATGTTGGCGAAGAGACGGACGGCGAGCGCGAACGGCTTCGCGAGCTTGCCGATGATCTCGATCGGCGTCATGATGATCAACATGACGGGCTTGAGCGCCGTCGGCAGCCCGTGCGGCAGGAAGAAGATCGTCCCGAGATATCCCTTCAGCCCCAGGGCGCGCATCCCCGAGATCTCGATCACGACCAGGGACAGGGCTGCCATCGCGCCCGTGACGGCGATGTTCGAGGTAGGCGTCGCGCTCCACGGCAGCAGGCCGAGGAGATTGCACGTCAGGAGGAAAAAGAAGACCGTCAGGAGGTAGTTGACATACCCTTCCCCGTGGGGCCCGACGTTCGGCAGGATGACCTCCTGCCGGATGTAGAGCACCATCGCCTCCATCGCGGCCGCAAAGCCGCGCGGGGGACGGCCGGCGGCCTCCGCTCGCGCCACGACACGCGAGGTGTACAGGAAGACCAACCCGACGACGAGCGCCGCGAGCGCCAGAAAAACAGCGTGCTTGGTCGGCGAGAGATCGATTGTGAGACCAGCGACGCGGATCGGTGCCAACCGCGGCAGCTCGATCTCCCTGTAGTAGGGAGCGTTCCACGAGGGCAGCTCGATCGTGTGCGAGTTGCCCAGGTGGGCCATGATGTCGATCTCCTTCGACGCGGAAGCGGGAGGGCGCTGCGCCGCCGCGGCCCGCCCGGCGACCGACAGCAGCATCGCGACCATGCCCCATCTCCGGAGGAATCGGCTCATCGCACCTCAGCTCCTTGACGCCCCAGCGCACACGATCGCCTCGACCACGACGAAGGACATCAACACGCCCACGAGGGCGAAGAGCGTCTGCGCGAGGGGGAGTCCCAGCTTCGGGACCACCAGCAGCGCGCCCGCCGCCACGACCGTGAGCCGTGCCGCGATACCGGCCGCCCATACCAGCAGGAAGCGCTCGGTTCCGATCGCAGCAACCAGCAGCCAGCCGAGCGGTCCCTGTACGGCGAGCGCCAGGGCCAGCCCGAGCCACACCCCCGCCCGGGCGCCCGGCGGCAGGACCAAGCTAAGGAGCACGCCCGCCGCGGCAAGCGCGACGACGCCGACCAGGTAGCGGCGACCTGGTGTCACGGCCCGTCCTTATCGTTCTTCGAGAGTTCCCGAATCAGGGAGTACAGGGTCGCAGCGAACCCGAGCAACGCTCCGAGGATCGTGAACACGCCATCGGTTCCTGCCTTGTGGTCCACCCACTGACCCACCAGGACGCCGACGAGGATCGTTGCGGCCAGCTGGATACCGAGCCCGGCGTAGCGGAGCGATCCCGGCACGGCGCAAAGCTAGGCCCTTGTGAAAAAATTCGCAAGCAAAGTCCTAGAACTGCAACCCCATGTGGCACTTGGTGGTATAAGGTTGGACCACGGGCAGATCGCTGCGCCGATTGTGACGATCGGCTCTGTTGCCGGGGTAACTTTCTGTAGAGTCATGAACAAGCTCATCCTCGCCGGCCTCGCCCTCGTCCTGGTCCGCGACTGTGAGATCGTCGCGTCCCGACCAGCCAGCGGGACGATCAAGGGAACGTGGGGCGGGGATAACGCCGGCCTCATGGCCGACGACTCCAGCGCCCACGTGCACATCCGGTGCACGTTCGGAAACGTGCACCAGGCGATCGTGCTCGACGCCGCCGGCCGCTTCGATGTGCCGGGGGACTATGTCCTGCGCGCCTATCCCGTCTATGTTGGCCCGACGCTCCCCGCGCGATTTCAAGGCTCGGTCTCGGGCAAGACGATGGCCCTCAGCGTGATCGTGCAGGACACTACCGCGGACACGACCGCTCACCTTGGCCCTGTGTTGCTGTTCTACGGGCAAGAGCCGCGCATGGGCCCGTGTCCGATCTGCCGGCGGCCGAGCCGCTGAAGTCGCAAGAGCCCCCTCCCCTTCCCATCGCCGCGTAGTCCCAAACCGCACCCCGAGGAACGGCGCCGCTTGAAACAAGTGTGGCGCCCGGGAGGGCGATTTTGTAACCTTGGAACCCGATGACCTCGACCCCATCCCGCATCCCGCATCCCACCTCCTCGCCTCAAGGCGACGTTGAGCTCCTGGAGCGGCTCTCCGCCGCGCGCGCCGACCTGCTCGCTCAGGTCGGCCGCCGCATCATCGGCCAGCAAGAGGTGCTCGACGGCATCCTCACGGCCGTTTTCTCGGGCGGCCACGCCCTCCTGCTCGGCGTGCCGGGGCTCGCGAAGACCCTTATGGTCCAGACGGTCGCCCAGGCGCTCGACCTCAAGTTTTCGCGGATCCAGTTCACTCCCGATCTCATGCCGTCGGACATCACCGGCACCGAGATCATCGAGGAGGAGCAGGGCAGCGGGAAGCGGGCCTTCCGGTTCGTGAAAGGGCCTGTGTTCGCGAACATCGTGCTCGCCGATGAGGTAAACCGCACGCCCCCCAAGACCCAGGCGGCGCTGTTGCAGGCGATGCAGGAGCACCAGGTCACGGCGGCGGGTCAGACACACCCCCTGCCGTCGCCCTTCTTCGTGCTCGCAACCCAGAACCCAATCGAGCAGGAAGGGACATATCCGCTCCCGGAAGCGCAGCTCGACCGCTTCATGTTCGAGCTGCGGGTCCAATATCCGTCGAAGGACGAGGAAGAGGCGATCGTCGAGGCGACGACCGGCGATCTGTCGGCGACGATCAGTCCCGTGCTCACGGCGGACGACGTGCTCGCGCTGCAACACCTCGTGCGTCGGATCCCGGTGTCCAAACCTCTGGTGCGGGCGGCGGTGACCCTGGTGCGGATGACGCGGCCTCCGGACGCCGAGACCCCGCCCTTCATAAAGGAATACGTGGCCTGGGGAGCGGGCCCGCGGGCATCGCAGTACCTGATCCTCGGTGCGAAGGCCCGGGCGGCGCTCGACGGCCGGCCGATGCCCGACTACGACGACCTGAGGGGGGTTGCCCCCACCGTGCTCACGCACCGGCTGGTGATCAACTT
Organism: Gemmatimonadales bacterium; assembly: GCA_036522535.1. Lineage (GTDB taxonomy): Bacteria > Gemmatimonadota > Gemmatimonadetes > Gemmatimonadales > GWC2-71-9 > AG12. The sequence goes on along the minus strand of DATDFP010000301.1, from coordinate 309 downwards.
TGCGGCCGAGGCGGCGGGACGCTCGGCGTCGGACATCGTGGCCGAGCTGCTGCAGGACGGGCGCTGGGTGCCGAGGTGAGAGCGGCGGTACAGTGTTAGCGTAGCCTCCTAACTTCCTTCCTGCCCCTGTGTTGACACGGCGTTGACGGGGGCGCCTAATAGTAGCAATCCGAAACGTTGTGAGTGGCCTAGTTTGGCGCCGCCGCTGCGTTTACTCCTGCTCGGCCCTCCCCTGCTGGTCACGGCGGCGGGGGAGCAGCTCCAGCTGCGCACCCGCAAGCACTTCGCCCTCCTGATCCGGCTCGCGGT
>DATDFP010000300.1:0-7696 GCA_036522535.1 Gemmatimonadales bacterium | reverse complement strand
CGGCGCGCCCCGGCGGCACGGGTCGCGGCGCCGGCGTTCCGGCTCTGGGACGCGGGCTTAGAGCTGGTGCTCCAGGCCCTGTCTACCAGGCCGGCGACGCCGGCGGAGCTGGAGGAGATCCGCAGGCTGCTGGAACGAGCGAAAGAGCCGGAGCATTGACCGCGTTGCTCCAATTTCGGGCATGCTGAACGACCGATCGGCGGCATTCCGATGAAGCCGACCACTGTGCTCCCCGACGATCCGGCGCTCCCCGGACTCGCGGCGATCCGCGCCCACGGCCTCGCGCGCGCAATCCCGGCCCTGGGCCTCGAGGGCAGTCCCGTCGAGGTGCTGCTTCGTGCCTACAAGCCGGGCGAGCGCGCCACGCTCGAAGTGCGAGCGCTGGGCCGTCACCTCGCGATCAAGGCCTACGCGGACGATCCGGCACCGGAGGTCGAGCTGTACCACGCCTTCGCGGACGCCGGGCTGGCGAGTGAGGCGGGGGCGCGCGTGCCGCCCCTCGTGGCCTGGGACCGCGAGTTGCGCGTGTTGGTGATCGGCTGGCTCGAGGGGCGGCCGCTTAATCAGCTGGTCAAAGAGGGGCAAGGCGAGCGCGCCGGCGAGCTCGCCGCATCCTGGATCCGCCGCGTCGCGTCGCTGTCGCTGAAGCTCGGTCCCAGATGCGGTGTTGGCTACGCGCTCTACCACGCGGGCCGGGCGGTCACGGGGTTGGCTGCTGTCGACCCCGCCCTCGGTAGCGCTGCGAAGGCGCTTGCCGGGAAACTGGCGCGAGCCCAGCCGGAGGATCACGACCCCCGGCTCGTCCACGGCACGCTGTATGACCGGCATCTCCTCGACCTCGGCGATGGCCCGGGTGTGATCGATTGGCAGCGCGCGGGGCAGGGGCCACTGGAGTTCGATGCCGGAATGTTTCTCGCTACCCTGTGGCGCTCCGGATCGCACGGTCCGGACGGGGCAGCCGAGGCGGCACGGGCCGAGCGGGTTTTCCTGGCCCGAACGGCGGGCCTCCTGGACGAAGCCGCACTCGCCTGGCACCGGGCTGCCGCGCTCCTGCGCCTCGCCGGAAAGGCCAACCTGATGAGCAGGCGGAAGCCGGACTGGCGGGCGCGGGCAAGCGCCTTGCTCGCCGAGGCCGAGCGGCTCGCCGAGCGCGTCGGACAGTCCGGCTCGGGCCGGCGCACCGAGTCTGAGGCCGGTGCGGCACTCAAGGGCTCGCCGCTCGAGCTCGTACTCCAGGCCCTCTCGTCGACCTTGAACGGTGCAGCGCTCGACTTCGCTCTCCGGGCGCTCTCGCCCAGGCCGGCGACGCCGGAAGAGCTGGTGCAGATGCGCAAGTTGCTCGCGGAGGTCCGGAAAAGACGGCCGTAGTGCCGCCGTGCCGTGGCGCGGGTTTGTCACAACCATGTCACGGGTCTTGTGCCGGCGCCGCATTGTTTTCCTGCGACGCGGCGCGGCCGCAACGCCTCTCCGCCATGACTCTCCCCTTGTGTTTGCCGCCGCCCTGTCGCACTGGCGGTCTTAGCTCAGGGATCTCCCGACGCGCGCGTTTCGCGCGGTTGCGGTATGGGACTTGCCCCGGCCGGTGCGCAACTCGCATTGGAGCTCGGCCTCTATGTCGCGACGTTTCGTCGCCCGCTCTGCCGCGCTCGTTGCGTGTCTCGCGTGCCCTACGCCCCGGGTCGCTTCGCTCCGGGCACAGGAACCGGGCCCAACCATCACGCTCGAGCGAGTGAGCGAGCCCCCGAAGCTCGAGGACTTCCTTACCGCGGACCCGCCGCCCGGTGTCCGGGAGGTGAGTGACTTCCGCCAGCGCGAACCGGGCGATGGCGTCCCGGCGAGCGAGCCGACGATGGCCTATCTGGCCTACGACGACGCGAACCTGTACGTGGTGTTCGTCTGCAAGGACGACGAGGCGCTGGTCCGGGCCAGCCTGACGAAGCGCGAGGAGATTTCCGGGGACGACGGGGTCGCGGTCTACCTCGACACGTTCCACGATCGCAAGCGCGCCTACCTGTTCGAGGCCAACCCGCTCGGCGTGCAGGCGGACGGGATCGTGACCGAAGGACAGGATGACGACTACAGCTTCGACGCCGTGTGGCAGTCGGACGGACGGCGGACGCCCGACGGCTACGTGGTGCGGATCGCGATCCCATTCCGGAGCCTGCGGTTCCCCCGCGCGCCGGCGCAGACTTGGGGCATCGCCCTCGGCCGCTATATCCGCCGCAACAACGAGCAGTCCTACTGGCCCTACCTGACCAAACGGCTGGCGGGGCTCGTCCCGCAGTTCGCCGCTCTCGAGGGACTACGCGACATCTCCCCGGGACGGAACGTGCAGGCGATCCCCTACGGTGCCTTCACCGGTGCCCGCTTCCTCGACACCGACGTCCCCGCCTTTCGCGAGCAGCGCGACCAGCGCGTGGGCGTGGATGTGAAGGCCGTGCTCCGGGATGCCGTGACCTTCGACGGCACCGTCAACCCCGACTTCAGCCAGGTCGAATCGGACGAGCCACAGGTGACGATCAACGAGCGGTTCGAGGTGTTCTTCCCCGAGAAGCGGCCGTTCTTCATCGAGAACGCGGGCTACTTTCAGACGCCCGTGAATCTGTTCTTCTCGCGCCGCGTCGCCGAGCCCGGGATAGGGTTGCGGGCGACCGGGAAGGTGGGGCGCTGGGCGGTCGGCACGATCGGGATCGACGACCGGGCGTCGGAGGAAGGGCCCCTCGCAGACCGCGCCGGGATCGGCGTGCTGCGCGTGCAGCGCGAGATCGGCCGCGAGTCCGCGGTCGGGGCACTCGTGAGCGAGCGCGCGCAGGGCGGCGGGTCGAACCGCGTCGCCTCGGCCGACACCCGGCTCAAGTTGAGCAAGACGTGGGTCCTCACCAGTCAGCTGGTCGCCACGGAGTCGCGGGCTGCGACGGGCACCCGTTCCTCCGGTACAGGCGTGTATGCGGAGCTACTGCGCGACGGGCGCAATCTGGACTACGCCGCGCGCTACCTCGATCTCGGCTCGGCGTTCGATGCCGAGCTCGGTTACGTGCCACGCGTGGGAATCCGGCAGTTCGAGCAGGAGCTCGAGACCGTGTGGCGGCCGCGGGGGGCGGTCGTGAAGGTGGGTCCGACGTTCGCAGCGTCGCTGGACTGGGACCGGGCGGGGGTGCTGCTCGATCGGTCCCTCAAAGCCTCGTGGGAGGTGAAGCTGGTCGGCGAGACGAAGCTCGAGGCTCAGCACGAGCGCGCCTTTGAGTTGTTCGACGACCTGCCGTTCGACACGCGCGCCACGAAGCTGTCGTTCGAGACCGAATGGCTGAAGTGGCTCGCCGTATCCGCGTCCTACAAGCAGGGTACGGACGTGAATCACAAGCCTCCACGAGGGATGGCGCCGTTCCTGGCCGCCGCGGCCAAGGGCGAGCTGACGTTCACGCTCCGCCCCATGCCGCAGCTTCGCCTCGACCACACCTGGCTCTACAGCCGGCTCACCACCCGTGACGGTGCGTCACCCACAGGCGGCCCGCCCACGCGGGTGTTCACCGACCGGATATTGCGGGAGAAACTGAACTACCAGTTCAACCGCGCCCTGTCCCTCCGGACCATCCTGGACTATTCCGCGGTGGACCGGGACTCGACGCTGTCGCGCGTCGAGCCGAAGCGCCGCTGGGCGGTGGACGCGCTGCTCACCTACCTCGTCAACCCGGGGACCGCGCTGTACGTCGGTTACCGGGACGGCTACGAGAATCTCGCCATCCTCCCGGGCGACCCGCCGGCGCTCTACCGCACCGACGCGCCCGAGACGTCCACGGGGCGGCAGTTGTTCGTGAAGATGAGCTACCTGCTGCAGTTCTAAGACCGGTCGTCGTGACGGTGTAGCAGGCGTCGCGCCTCGCGGCGAAGCTCGTGGTTAGGGTGGGTCCGGGCGCACTCGATCAACGCCGGAATGCCGATACCGTCCGGCAGCCCGGCGAGGCGGCGAAGCGCCTTCGCCTGCACCTCGGGTGATTGGTCGTTCGCGAGCCGGTCCGTGAGCAGGACCAGGGCGGTCTCGGGAGGCGCGACCTCGGCATACTCTTCGACTGCTTCCCGGCGCACGTCGTCGCTCGGGTGCGAGCGCGCGAGCCGCGCCAGCCAGGCGCGGCCACGCGCGTCGGGTAGCCGGCTCAGCGTTTCCACCGCCTCGCGCTGCAGATCGTCGTCCGAGCCGTTCAAGGCGAGCTCTTCGAGCACGGCTGCCGCGCTGTCCGGCTCACCCATCTCGCCGAGCTGCTCGACGGCCTCCCGGCGCACGCGCGACGCCGGGTGATGGCGGGCGAGATGCACGAGCAGCGCGAAGGCGCGGCGGTCGCGCTGCGAGCCCAAGGCCTTCACGGCCTCCCGCTGCACTCTCACATCCGGATCTTCCCGCGCGATGGCGCCGAGGGCCGGCACGGCCAAGCTCCCGGGAAGGGACTTCCCCACGGTTTCCACGGCTTGGCGCCGCGAGTCGGGGCTCGAGTGAGTCCGTGCCAGTTCGACGAGGGCCGCCGCGCGGGCCGCAGCGTCGGGCACGGAGCCGAGAGCCTTGATCGCCTGGTCCTGCACGTCCTCGTCGGCGTCGTTTCGGGCGATGGCGACCAGGGCGGCGACTGCGCGGGGATCGCTCTTGCGCCCCAGCTGGTCCACGGCCGCGCGCCGCGCGTCGGCATCGTGGAGCGTGCGTGCGAGCGCGATCAGCGAATCGGTCGCGGCCGCCGATGGATTGTCGCCGAGCGCCTCGGTGGCTTCCCGACGCACGTGGCCCACGGCGTCGCTCCGCACCGCCCAAGCGAGGGCGGACACCGCCCGGGAATCGGGCTGGTGACCGAGCCATTCGGCGGCCTCGGCGCGTACGCTCGCGTGCTCCTCGCTCTGCAGCCACCGCTCCAGGGTGGGCACCACCGCGCCGGTGCTGGCGTGCAGGCCGACGGCGGCGATGAGGCTTTGCTTGAGGTCGCTGCTCCCCGCCTCGGCGAACAGCACCTGCATCCACCTCAGGCTGGCGCCGTCATCCGCCCCTCCCAGCCACAACAGCGCGCCGCCGCCGAAGTCCACCGGCAGCGCCAGGCTGCTCACGCGCGCGCGCGCCGGCACCGGCCGCCCGTCCCGCACGGTGAAGCGGAGCAGCAGGGCAATGTCATCGGAGTCCTCGCGAACGCCAACCAGCGGAGCGAGGCGCACGCCGCGGAACCCCGCGTCATCCGTATGCGTGACGTCGCGGTCTCGATCGGGGGAAGTGGTGTCTTCGGAAGTCGCGCGCCGGTGCACGCTGTACCCGACCCAGAAGTGTTGGGCGCCGAGTCGCCGCGCCTGGATGCTCGCCCAATCCCACCGCGCCGCCAAGGTTTGGGCGGGTCCGGCGTAGCGGAGCACGGTGTCGGGCCCGGTGCGGGTCGCGTCCACGGCGAGGCTGCCGGGGGAGAGAGGGGACACCGCATGGAGCGCTTCAGCCCGCTCCGTCACGCCGGTCCCGGCGGCGATCGTGGCCGCCAGCGCCACGACGACCAGGCCGGCCACCCAGCGCGGGAAGGTCTCAACCTGTGCGGGCACGACGAGCCGCTGCACGCGGCCTATCAGGGAGCCACCCCCGGCCGCCAGCGCGAGCGGCGGCCCCGCGATGCGCAGCTGCTCCATGCCGAGCAGTGCCATCGCGTAGAACTGCGCGTCGCCGCCACATGCGGCCACGGCCAGGTCGTCGCAGCAGTGCTCGCGCTCGTCCCGCACGCGCCTCGAGACCCACCAGGCGGCGGGGTGGTAGAAGAGGAGGGCCTCGACTGCGGATTGCAGCAGGTTCACGAGATAGTCGTAGCGCCTCACGTGGGCCAGCTCGTGCGCGAGCAGCGCATCGAGTTGCAACGGGGTGAGCCCCGTCAAGGCGCTGGCCGGGAGCAGGATCGCCGGACGTAGCCAGCCAACCACCGCTGGCACCTGCACGAGGGCGGACTGGAGCACCCGCACGGGCCTCGTGACGCGGAGGCGTCGGGCCAAGCGCTCCAGAGCCTTCCCACAGTCCGGTGGTACGGGGTGTGTGCCCGCCTTCCAGAGGCGCCGGACCGCGAGCCACCCGGACGTGAGCCGCAGCGACATCGCCAGCACCCCGGCGAGCCAGAGGACCACGACCCACGGGAGCGCCGGCTCCACCTCGTCGCTGACCCGCGCGGCAAGTGACGGCCCTGGGAGGGCGGGTGCGACCCCGGAGTGCGGGCCCGCCGCAACGGGTTCGGATGCGGGCGCCGGGGACTGCAGCGCGGGGCGGGGAAGTGCGGGCGCCGGAGCGAGCGCTGAGGCGCCCGACTCCGTGGACCTGGAGGGCGAGTTGCCGTGGAGCCACACCCCCGTCGTGAGCGGGAGAGCAATCATCAAGCCCAACGTCGCGGTGGCGAGCGCATAGCGGGCGCGGGCACACCTCGCGGGCACGATCACGAAGAGCGAGGCGAGCCCCACCGCGGCAAGCGCGTCTTGCCACAGCGAGTGCAGCAGCGCCCAGCCGACCGCCTCGGTCACTGGCATACGCGTCCTCTCTTCTTGTCGGGCACGAAGCTTTTGCCGATCATGTATAACACGAGCATCTTGATGCGGTCAACGCGAGATCACTCGTACGTACCCGCGGCCTCGCATACAGGTTTCCGGTCCACCGTGGAACGGCTTGCGCCGGACCCGGGTACCGTGATCCATGACGGCCCTCTCGCGATGCCTCCCCGCGCTCGTCGTGTGTATCTGCCCAATGAGCGCGGCGGCGCCCCAGGGGGCCGCAGGTATCGTGCCCTTCGGTTGGCGACCGCAGTCGTCGCGCCAGGGGTCTCTGGTGCTGCTCGCGGTGCGTCCGTCGGGCATGGACCGCGTGTTCCGGGTCGACGGAGAGCTGGCGGGGGAGCCGCTTCACTTCGAGCTCGTAGGGAGCGAGTTTCGCGCTCTCGGCGCGGTGCCGCTCGAGGCACGGGACAGCGTTGTGGCTCGGGTTGTGATCGAGCGCGCCGGCGGCGCCACCGACACGGTGATTGCCCCGCTCCGCATCCGGCGCCGCCGGGCACCGCGCGAGCGGCTCCATGCCGCCCCCGAGTTCGTGCAGCCGCCGGAGTCGCTCGCCGGGCGGATTCGCGCCGAGCGCGAGCTGGTGGCGGAGATCAAGCGCCGGGCGCACGACGTGCCGCGATTGTGGCGCGAGCCGTTCGTGCGCCCCCGCTCGTCGCCTCTGACCGGCACCTTCGGTGTGGTGCGGATCTTCAACGGTGTGGTGCGGAGCCGCCACCTCGGCGTGGACTTCGCGGGAGAGCAGGGGGCGCCGGTGCTCGCGGCGAACCGCGGGGTCGTGGCCTATGTCGGCGATCTGTACTACAGCGGCACCACCGTCTTCATCGACCATGGCGCCGGGCTGGTCACGGGATATCTGCATCTCAGCAGCGCCCTCGTCGCCCCGGGGGACACGGTCGCGCGGGGGCAGCTCATCGGCCGCGTGGGCGCGTCGGGACGGGTGACCGGACCACACCTTCACTGGCTCGCCGATTACGGCAAACTCACCGTCGATCCCCTGGACCTCGTCAATCTCGACTTCACCGCGCCCCCGCCACTGACCTCGAGCGCCGGTCTAGGCGCGAAGGCTCAGGCCGAGCCACAACCCGACTACTGACCCCGGGCGAACTGACCCTGGGCAAACTGCCCCCGGGCGCAAGCCCGGGGTCGCTGGGGACCC